>DITW01000053.1:80488-103748 GCA_002422945.1 Sphingomonadales bacterium UBA6174
ATTCAGGAGATATTTCCATGGCAATGAGCTCTGGCGGCGGTGGCGACGGCGCCCCGATGATGGATATCAACACCACGCCACTCATCGACGTGATGCTGGTGTTGTTGATTATGTTCATCGTGACGCTGCCCCCGGCGACGCATGCGGTGAAGATCGATTTGCCGCAGGATTGCAAGCTGCAGCCGGGTGGATGCCCGCCGCCGCCTGCGATCGATCCGATCAAGAACACGGTATATATTTCGCCGCAGGATGGCATTTACTGGAACAACGAGCCGATGACGCTCAGCCAGTTGCGCGCCAATCTCGATTCCACCCAGAATCGCGACCTGTATGAAATTCCGCCGCAGCTGGTGATGCAGCCGGACCCCAACGCCCGCTATGCGCGCGTCGATCAGGTCCTGGCGGAAACCAAAAAGGCCAAGGTCGAAAACCTCGGTTTCCTCGGTAATGAAAATTACATGGGTGAAATCTGAGGCGTAATTCAACGCCTTTTGAAGAATAGCATCAGGGCGGCCTCATTGGGCCGCCCTTTTGTTTTGGGGATAAGGCAGGCTGTCCCTTAGGTTGTAGATGGCTACAGCACGGGCCACGATGGCCCTATCAAAAAGGGGTCTCAGCGTAATGCTGGAAACCCTGATATGCATCGCTCAAGTCACTGGTATATAAATCAGTGCCTTAGCTCGTCCGGCGATTTTTGCCCGGCTTACGGCCTGAAATCGTGAGCAACTCATAGACATAACCGGCATCGTCCAGATCAAGCTTGAGCTGTTCAAATGACGCAGCATCCCGGATTTCATATTCAATTTCCGTTTGCGTGCTCTTGGCTGAGAGAACGCCAAAAATCCGTTGATGGGAAACCTCAAGGATGTTGGCACCGTTACGGGTGAAAATGCCAGATACCTCGTGCAGGCTGCCAACCTTATCTTGCAGCATGACGGCGATCCGTCCGATTCTGCCGGTCCGGGCGAGGTTCCTGAGGATCACATTGGCAAGAAAACGGGGGTCGATATTGCCGCCAGACAAAATGACACCGACATTTCGCCCTGCGAAGTCTGCCCGAACATTGCCATCCTTTGTCGGCAACAACGTTGCCAAACCAGCGGCGCCTGCGCCTTCGACTACGGTCTTTTCGATATCAAGCAATAAGGAAATCGCTTCCTCAATGATTGATTCCGAGACGATGCGCATTTCATCGACCATGCCCATCACATATTGTCGGGTGGTTTCCCCGGGGAATTTGACAGCGATCCCCTCCGCCAGCGTGTCTCCGCCACCTTCGATATGCTTGCCCGTTTTGAGACAATACATCGCAGGGTAGCGATTGGACTGAACGCCTACGATACGGATGTCTGGCCGCATGCCTTTGGCCGCGACAGTGACGCCGGAGATCAGGCCGCCACCGCCCACCGGAACGATAATGGTATCGATTTCGGGCGCATCTTCGAGCATTTCAATGGCAACGGTGCCTTGTCCTGCCATGATCTGTCGATCATCGAAAGGATGAACAAAGGTGAGGCCTTGTTCGATCTCCTGTTCGCGCGCATGCGCAAAAGCATCTTCGAAGCGTTCACCTAACAAGATGACATTGGCACCATGCGCCTGTGTCTGCTGAACCTTCACCAGTGGCGTTGATACCGGCATTACAATAGTGACTGGAACACCCAATCTTGCGCCGTGATAGGCAAGCCCTTGGGCGTGATTGCCAGCCGATGCCGCGATGACGCCAATCTGACGGGCCTCAGGGCTGAGTTGCAGCAATTTGTTGAGGGCACCGCGCTCCTTATAGGCGGCCGTAAATTGAAGATTCTCGAACTTCAGCCAGACGTTTGCGCCGACAAGTTGGGACAGGGTCTTGCTGAGCATGGTCGGCGTCCGAATGACAGCGCCATGAATCCGCTGATGGGCGTCGCGAACATCCTGAAGGGTCAGTTGGTTTTCCATGGATTTGCCCTATCGCATCTGGCGGCAAAGCGAAACTATGCTTATGCTCTCAGAATATGGCAAAGATTGCATTTATTGGCTTGGGCGTCATGGGCTCCCCGATTGCGCGACACCTTCTTAATGCGGGGCATGATGTGACGGTTTATAATCGTACCCATGCCAAGGCAGAGTTGTGGGTGTCTGAACATGGCGGACGTTCGGCAGAAACGCCTGCGGCGGCGGCTGAGGGTGCGGACGCAGTGGTCACTTGTGTCGGCGCGGATGTAGACCTTGAGGCGGTGACATTGCGCGGCGAGGGTTGTTTCAAGACAATGCGCAAAGGGGCGCTGTTCATTGATCATACGACAGTCTCGGCCAAGATTGCCCGTCAGCTTGCCATTGAGGGGCGGGATCGGGGTTTCCTGGTGGTGGATGCCCCGGTGACCGGGGGGCAGTCCGGCGCCGAGCAGGGGACGCTCACCATCATGTGTGGGGGGCGCGAAAAGGCAGTGGCAGAGGCGACGCCCTTGATGCAGGCTTATGCACATAAAATTGTCCATGTCGGGCCAAGTGGGGCGGGACAAACTACTAAGATGGTCAATCAGATCGCCTTCGTCGGTATCATCCAGAGTTTGGCCGAGGCGTTGCGGTTTGCCCAAGCTGCAGATCTCGACATTGATCAGGTCTATGAAGCGATCTCATCTGGTGCGGCGCAAAGCTGGCAGATGACGCATTATTGGCATTCGATGGCGGAGGATCGTTTTAATTTCGGTCTCGCCGTGGACTGGATGCGCAAGGATCTTGGACTGGCGATCGAAGAGGCTCGGGACAATGGGGCGACATTGCCGATGGCGGCGATGATCGATCAGTTCTTTGCTGATGTGCAGCATTTGGGTGGCGGTCGTCAGGATACTTCGGCGCTGGTACGCCGGTTGCCTAAGTGAGGCGCGGTTGGCGGGGTGTGACGTTGGCCATATTGGCTGCCGGGTTTCAAGCCTTTCCCGCCCATGCCGACGGATTGATCGATAATGTAAATGGGTACACCGTCGATTTAGCCAATAAAGTGCGTCGTTTCAATGCGTTGGTCATTCGTCTAGATGGTCATGTGAGTCAGTTGCTGCTTGCCAAGGATAAGCGTCCAAAGGGTCTCGACTGGCGGTATGATGCTCAAGGAAAAACGATGTTGCCCGGTATTGTCGATGGGGCTGGTGCATTGATATCTTATGGCCTGCAATTGACGGGTCTTGATCTGAGCGCTGCCCATCATGTGGCCGAGGTGGAGGCGATTGTTCGGGGATATGCGCAGACGCATCTCGAGAAAAAATGGGTGATCGGGCGTGGGTTGAATCCTGTGCCGGATGCCGAGCGTGCTGCGATAACGGTTACGGCACTTGATGAGCTTGTCGCGGATCGTCCTGCAATATTGCTGAGTGCGGATGGTGATTCTGCCTGGGCGAATAGTGCGGCGTTGAAAGCGGCGGCCCTACCGGCGCTACCCGCCAATCAAGACGGCATCATTTCTGGACCTGCACTGGCGGTTATGATGCGTGTCCTGCCAGAACCGCTGCCGGTCGAGCGCGATCAGGCGTTGGTCGAGGCGCAATATCGCCTCTTGGCCAAAGGCATCACTGCGTTCACTGATCTTGGTACGAGTGAGCGAGATTGGAACAGCTTTCGCCGTGTGGCTGATGTCGGGCGACTAAAGCTGCGCGTGACAAGCTATGCGGATAATATCGATGGGTTGATTTCTATTGCGGGCGGACGTCCGATGGCATGGGTACAGGATGCACGTTTGCGTATGATCGGGTTGAGGCTGCAACTTGATGGTAGTCTCCAATCAGGAACGGCGTGGCGTACATCGTCTTCAAACACAGCCCTCTTAGCTGTCGGACAACGTCGGATCGAGGACACGCGCTTACGTAATTTATCTTCACGGGCGGCGATGGACGGTTTCCAGTTGGCGATGATTGCCCATGGCGATGCGGCTGTTGAGGAGGCGCTCAACGTGATTGACGAGATGGTGCCGACCTACACGGGCGAACGGCGCTGGCGTATGCATGGAATCTCGCAGATCAGCGCTTCGGATCAAGCGCGCTTGGGCCGCAATGGGATTATCGTCACGGGCGTACCGAATGAGGCCGATGTGCATGCACTATCGGTCTGGGGCAGTGGCATGAATGTCGCGGCGTCTGAGCCGATTGCGACGATGTTAGCGCTGGGGCGGTCGACCAATTCTCAGCATATGGATGAGGCGGGGCTCCTCGCATTCTTTACGAGCGGTCCCGCTTATGCGGCCTTTGCAGATAAGGATTTCGGTCGATTGCTGCCTGGATATCTTGCCGATTTCATTTTGCTGAATGGCGATCCACTTGTCCCAACCGCCGCCAGTCGTCCGATTCAGGTGATGGAAAACTGGATTGGTGGGAAGCGTGAATGGTCTCGTAAATAAGGTGGTTTTAATGCTGTGTTGCGAGTGTCGCCAGACAGTCCCGTGCAAGTTGCTTGCAGCGTGCAGGTGACCAACCGCGAATGGGATCAGGGCAGGGCGCATGATCCTTGAAGGGCATTTCCAGCGTCATGCCGATACAGCCCATATGCGCGAATCGGTTCGCCAACTGGTTGGTCGACATGGTCAGATTGGCCCTGCCCGGTGCAGATTTTGGATAGCCGAGCCGGGTCTGGAATTCGGGGGTGCGATCCGCCAAGGCTACACGAAAGGCATAGAATCGCTCGCCCTGCGTGTCGGTCCAGTTCGGAATGCCCTCGAACCCGGCGATGAAATTGGCGGGGATTGCTTCGTCGCCATGTACGTCCATGGCCCAATGAATACCTGTTTTATCCATCGCGTTGCGGACGCATAGGACCTCCGGCGAACGTTCCGGTGTAGGGTTCGCCCATTCGCGGTTCAGGTTCACGCCAACCGCATTGGTGCGCAGATGGCCGCGACGGGCACCATCCGGGTTCATGTTCGGAATGATGTGGAAGGTGCATTGATCGCGCAAATTTAGGGCGACTGGGTCTCTGCCATCCGTGAGCATTCCCAACGCGCCTTCCATCCAATATTCGGCCATTGTTTCACCGGGATGCTGGCGGGCATAGAGCCAGACCTGTGTTGGCCCCGTACCCATGATGAGGCAATCAATCGGCTGGCCATCAAGGCTTTGGCCAAGTTCGACCAATTGCACGCCCGGTTTGATGGCGGTGCGCTGGATAAGGTTGTGATGTCGCTCCATCGAATAAGGCGCGAAATAGGCGAACCAGACGCTGTCTGTGGCCGGGGTGTGGGTGATGGTCAGCACGCCATTGGCATAATTTGTGTCTGCGCAGCGCCAATCTTCGCGGTCGTCGCTGTAACGGGCACGATAATCCGGCCAGCCTTCAGGATAGGCCGATTGCCCGCAATTCATGATCTTGAGCGTGATGGATTGCCCCCGCATCCCGGTGACGCGGAAATGGAACCATTGGAAAAAATCGGAATGCGCATCCTTGCGAATGGCGAGTTCTGCGGTCTGGCCTTTAATGGTAATTATGTCGATATTGCCGCTGTCGAACGCGGCGTTGATCTGCATCGTCATATGATTATTTCACCATGATCGTTTTGCCAGATTCACCCGGGAAATCGGCAAATATTGCCCGCGTCATCCGTGCGATTGCGGTGCGTGGATCTGCGGCGGCTGTTGTCATTAAGGCCTCGGTCGTGGCGCGTCCTTCCCACAATATGGCATTGTCCTGCGCGCGGCGAATGCGCAGGTTGAGTGCATATGTCACCAGTTCGCGCGCTTTGGGCGTGCCGATGGGGAAACTGGTGCTGACGCCAACGCCAAAGCCACCACCACCGGTACCTCCACCGACGCCGATGGTGACAGGCGGGCGCGGCGCGCCAGCAGCCCGTAGATGGCGGGTGACAGAGAACAGCAGCAATTGTTCTGTACTTGCCGCATCCGTAGAACGAAAGCCGGCCGCCCCGATTTCCTGTCCGATCACCGCTGCGTATTGTTTGTTTTCCAGACTGTCGTTGATGGCGGGATCGGCGGGCGTGATCCGGATGGCGCCGCGCGGGATGGGTTGATTGAGATGGAAGCGTGTGACTTCAACCTGTGTAGCCGTTGTAGCGCATCCAGAGACCATGGAGCCAGCGAGTATAAGAGCTGCCATTGGCAATAATATCGATCCCCGAAAAAGCAGCATGCGCCAAACTCCTCTAAACTTTGGTCCTGTACAGCATAGTCCGCGGTTAAGATGATGAGAATAGGATTCAGAAACCCCGGATTGGCTGAATTTTGCGATTTCCAGTCGCGGAATTATGCCCTAAAGCCCAGTCTTCATCAGGGCTTGGGAATGCGGGAATGCCGGAAAGCACGCCAGTTATTGGTATTATCATGGGTAGCCAGTCAGACTGGGACACAATGCGCCACGCGGCAGACACGCTGGCCGCACTCGGCATCGCTTATGAATGTCGGATCGTTTCCGCGCACCGGACGCCAGATCGACTCGTCAATTATGCCAAATCAGCGGTGTCTCGTGGCTTGCGTGCGATCATTGCCGGGGCAGGCGGCGCTGCGCATTTGCCGGGCATGGCCGCATCAATGACCCGATTGCCGGTATTTGGTGTGCCGGTCGAGAGCAAAGCGCTGTCAGGGATGGATAGCCTGTTGTCTATCGTGCAAATGCCTGCTGGCATCCCGGTGGGGACGCTGGCCATTGGTAAGGCGGGCGCGACCAATGCTGCCCTCATTTCCGCGGCGATGCTGGCGACCACTGATCCCGCATTGGCAGAGCGACTCGATGCATGGCGTGAGCGGCAGAGCGCAAATGTTGCCGAGATTCCTGAATGAGCGCAGTTCCGCCGGGTTCCACGATTGGTATATTGGGTGGCGGTCAGCTGGGCCGGATGCTCGCCGTCGCGGCTGCACAACTCGGCTATCGCTGTCATATCTTCGCGCCTGAATCGCATAGCGTCGCTGCGGAGGTGTCGGCGGACTGGACCCGAGCGCAATATAGCGACCGGGATGCGCTGCATCGTTTTGCGGCCTCGGTCGATGTGGTCACATATGAGTTTGAGAATATCGATGTGCTGCCGATTGAAGAATTGGCAGGACATGTGCGTGTCCATCCCAATGTAACGGCGCTTGCGATTGCGCAGGATCGACTGCGCGAGAAGGATTATATCCGCGATCATGGCGGGCGTCCGGCACCTTATCGCGAAGTCAGCAATAGGGCACAGCTTGACGCGGCCATCACTGAAATCGGCCTGCCAGCAATCCTCAAAACGTGCCGCTTCGGCTATGATGGCAAGGGGCAGGTTCGGATTTATACCCCAGATGAGGCAGCAGAGGCTTGGGCTGCGGTCAAGGGTGCGCCTTGCGTGTTGGAAGGGTTCATCCAGTTTGAGCGCGAATTTTCCGTGCTTGCTGTGCGAGGTCAAGATGGTGCAATGGCCTATTGGGATACGCCGCAAAATCGTCATGATGATGGGATTTTGGCCCGGTCATTTGTGCCAGCGCACCCGGTGATCATCGCGCAGCAAGACGAGGCTCGCGCCATAGCAGGGCGCGTGATGGCTGATCTTGATTATGTCGGCGTGGCGGCGTTTGAATTTTTTGCGACCGAAAACGGGCCTGTGTTTAATGAAATGGCACCGCGCGTCCACAATAGCGGCCATTGGACGATCGAAGGCGCGCTGACCTCGCAATTCGAGAACCATATCCGCGCCATTTGCGGCTTGCCGCTTGGCAATACAAGCCTCGCTGCCGATCGGGTCATCATGGACAATCTAATCGGGGATCAGGCATTGGCTTGGCATGAATTTTTGGCGGACCCTGCCAATCATCTGCATCTCTATGGCAAGGGCGAAGCGCGACCCGGCCGCAAGATGGGCCATTTGACGCGGCTCGAATTCGACTGAATTCTGTAAGGCGTGATTAGACCTACTTGCCAGTGAAGAGCGTGTCGGCCATAGCCGGAAACCATGCATGATATTCGTCTTATACGCGAAAACCCCGCCGCTTTCGATGCCGGTCTCGCCCAACGTGGACTTGAGCCGCAGTCGCCTTCACTGCTGGATCTGTATGAGCGCCGCCGGGCGCTGGCAACCGAGGCACAAGCGGTGCTTGCCCGCCGGAATGAGGCGAGCAAGGCCATTGGTGCCGCTAAAGCCGCCAGGGATGAGGCGACATCCGCATCGCTGATGGCGGAAGTGGCCCAGCTCAAGGAAACGCTGCCTGCGCTTGAGGCTGATGAGCGTGCGGCTGCCGAGGCGCTTGATGCAGCGTTGGCCGCATTGCCGAACCTGCCGTTGGAAGATGTGCCTATGGGTAAGGACGAGCATGATAATGTGCTGGTCCATGAACGCGGCACCCGGCCCAGATTTGATTTTGCGCCGCGTGAGCATGATGAGATCGCGGCGCCGCTTGGGATGGACTTCACATCTGCCGTTGCCATGTCGGGCGCACGCTTTGTCGCACTGCGTGGCAATATGGCGCGTCTTAATCGGGCGCTGGGGCAGTTCATGCTCGACCTGCAGACCGGTGATCACGGCTATACCGAGATCGCGCCGCCGCTTTTGGTGCGCGATGAGGCCTTGTTCGGCACCGGCCAGTTGCCCAAATTTGCCGAGGATCTGTTTCGAACAACGGATGGTCGCTGGCTGATTCCAACCGCCGAGGTTAGCCTTACCAACCTTGTCCGTGAGCAGATCATCGACCAGCCGTCGTTGCCGATCCGGATGACGGCGTTGACGCCCTGTTTCCGTTCAGAGGCAGGGTCTGCCGGGCGCGATACCCGTGGGCTTATTCGCCAGCACCAGTTCGACAAGGTTGAATTGGTCTCGGTTGTTGTCGCCGAACAGGGGCTGGATGAGCTGGAACGGATGACGGGCTGTGCCGAACGCGTGTTGGACCTGCTGGGCCTGCCATATCGCCGGATGTTGTTGTGCAGCGGTGATATGGGCTTTGGCGCGCGTAAAACCTATGATCTTGAGGTGTGGTTGCCGGGTCAGGATCGTTATCGCGAAATTTCATCCTGCTCATATTGCGGTGACTTTCAAGGGCGTCGCATGAATGCGCGTTATCGGGTTGAGGGTGAAAAGGGCACGCGCTTTGTCCACACGCTCAATGGATCGGGGCTTGCGCTTGGTCGGACGCTGGTAGCGGTGATCGAAAATTACCAACAGGCGGATGGCAGTGTCATTATCCCTGATGTACTGCATTCCTATATGGGTGGCATCATACGACTGGAGCCCTGAGATGCGGATTTTGGTGACGAATGATGATGGTATAAATGCGCCTGGTCTGGCGTTGCTTGAACGTATAGCGCACCAATTTTCCGATGATGTCTGGGTGATAGCCCCTGCGGAAGAGCAATCCGGTGCTGGTCATTCGCTCAGCCTATCCCGCCCCGTCCGGTTGCGTAGCCATGGTGTTCAGCGCTATTCGGTCACCGGAACGCCGACCGATTGCATCATGATGGCCGTTGGCCATGTGATGAAGGACTGTTTACCCGATCTCATTCTTTCTGGTATCAATCGGGGCGCCAATCTGGCCGAAGACCTCACTTATTCGGGTACGGTGTCGGCGGCGATGGAAGGTGCGCTTGCCGGCATTCGCTCGATTGCCCTGAGTCAGCAATATCTTCATGAAACTGTTGGGGATTCGGTCTCTTTCGCAGCGGCGGAAGTATGGGCTGCGCGGGTGATTGAGCCGTTGTTGGATCAAAAATTTGATCACCGGACGCTGATTAATATCAATTTCCCGCCGGTGAATGCAGATCAGGTTCATGGCGTGAGGGTCGTGCGTCAGGGTTTTCGTGACTATGGCCGATTGAGGCTGGTTAAAGGAACGGATCCGCGCGGCTATGACTATTTCTGGTTTGGCCTTGGGGAAATGATTCATACACCAATGCAGGATACAGATCTGGAGGCTGTCGCTGATCGTTTCGTGTCGGTGACGCCTGTGCAACTCGACCTCACGCATTATGAAGCGTTGGATCAATTGCGCACGCTCTTCTCGTAAAACGACTTGGCAGTCTGTATACGCAAAGCCTATGGTTGATTGATGAGGAAATCCCCGCAATTCATATGCATGGCATTGCTCCTGTGCAGCTCGACCGCTTGTATTCCACAAACGCGGACCAAGTCACTGTCGGTGACTGCAGTTGATCCGGTGGTGCTGGGTTTGGAAGGTATCGCCTCCCCCATTGCCAACGCATCACCACCCATGACGCAATCGCTGTCGATGTGGAGCGGTAAGTCGGTGATACCGAACGCAACCAATGTGCAAGACGGCATATATGTGGTTGTTGCAGGAGATACGTTGCGGGCGATTGGCAATCGGACCGGTGCCGGATCAGAGGCGATTGCCGCGGCCAATGGCCTTATTGCGCCTTTTACCGTCAAAATTGGGCAGCGGCTGAAAATTCCGGGCGGCCGTTATCATCAAGTGGCATCTGGCGAGGCGGGTATCGCCATTGCGCGAGCCTATGGCACTGATTGGACGACGCTTGTCCGGTTAAATCAGTTGGAGCCGCCATATGTGCTGCGGATTGGCCAGCGCCTGAAATTACCTATTGAAGGTAGTTCCAATATGGGCGCTGTGCGCGATGCCCCTGTGCAGAGTGATGGGGCCGCGACACGGGCGCAGGCTTTTACCGTCAATATTGATGAACTGCTCGCGGGCATTGCGCCCGCAGGAGGTGGGGGCAATAGTGCAGCGCCGTCGTTGGCCACATCGGTGCAGGGGGAGCCCGGATCGAAGCTGAGCGGATTTATCTGGCCAATTGCCAATGGTCGTGTTGCGCGAGGTTTTGGCCCTTATGGTGAGGGAAGGGTAAATCGTGGGATTGATATCGCAACAGTAGAAGGGGCGGAAATTCGTGCTGCTGCTAATGGCATAGTTGTTTATGCGGCCCGCGATGTCGCGATATTCGATGGTTTGATATTGTTACGCCATGCCGATGGCTGGACCACGGCTTATGGATATGCGGCGGATATTCGGGTCCGGGAGGGACAAAATGTGCGCAAAGGTGAAGTGGTCGGCCTAGTCGGGCCGGGACCGGATCAAGGACCTCAACTTCATTTCGAACTACGCACAGGTCAAGATCCCGTCGATCCCTTGCGCTATCTGGCTCACTAAGTTCCGGTCGCGCGTTGACAGCCGAATTGCGGTCGGGGAGAACTAGTCGCGCGCTGACTTAATCCGCAGCCAAGTGTGCTGCATTTCAAGCGCGGCTGATCGCACTTCCTGCACACGTTCTCCGTCAAAGGTCGAAATCGCCTGATTCAGGCCTGATAACATGCCGCGATATACTTGGGCGAATAAGGCGGCTGTATTGCCGCCACGTTCGGGATCCAGACTGGTTAGCAGCGCGGCGAGGATAGACCGCGCGCGTATTGCGCTAGGCTCCTGCGACGATTTGGTACCCAGACGCATGCGTGCTGCCAGCACATCCAGCGACTGCACCAATTCTTCATAGAGGATCGTCACAAGACCATGAGCATCGACGCTATTCAGCCGACTGGCAAGTTCGATTTCCTGATAGCGCGCGCTGGCATCGCGCGGCTTGAGCATGGCGTAGGTTCCCATCAGTTCATCTCGCCCATTGATTGATCCAGAATATCAGTTGGATTGGTTGGACCAGAGTTGGATTTGCTGGTCGAGATAGCTTTGCGTCGCTTTGAGCGCTCCAATCCGGCTATCCATGGTGCTATATTGTTTCTCTAGTCGCTGGCGATAGCTTTCAGCGCGCGTTTCAATATCGGTTCGGCTCGCTAAAAGCGCGTCGCCTTCACGCTTCAATCGGGCGCCCAGCACATCTAGGACACCGTCAGTTGTCGTCATTTTCTGCGCCAGACCGTTCATCACGCTGGCAATGCCCGGGTCGCTTGTTTCATTATGGTTCGCAGTACGCAAGGGACTGAAAATGGCTTCAATCTCATCCGGGTTGGAAGCAATCACTTTATCGAGCTTTGCCTGATCCACGCGGATTGTGCCGTCCCGATTGGTGGCGATCCCGATGTCGTTGAGGCTGTTTACAGTGGCATGGCTTGTCACTGCGCGGTTGAGAAGACCATTTAATTCCCGGTCTAGCCCAGCCAGAGCTTGGCCGCCGCCACTGTTTGCAGACCGTGCTTTGCCGAGGTCTGCCTTGAGCGTATTGAATGCAGATACAAAATCATTGAGGGTCTGACGCAGCATATCTGTCGGACGGGTAGCGCCCAATAGGATCGGATTTGTCGTATTCGCCTGTTTCAGGGTTAATTCTACGCCGGTTACAGCGTCGCTGATCGTGTTCGATGTGCGAGACATTTCTATCCCATCAATGGAGAACAGTGCGTTCTGCGCCGATTGGCCGAGCGTCATGCCACCGGCGCCGGCACTATATGCAAAGCGCGATAGTGCCGGGTCACTGTTTGCCGAGGGGGTGAGCGAAAATGCATTTGGCGCACCCGTCGCACCTTTCAAGACCAACCGGTTGCCTGCGCTATCGCTGACAATGCTGGCCGTCACGGAACTGCCGGTAGCATTGATCGAGTCTCGCAAGCCGGTCAGGCTGTCATTATTAGCGGAGATAATGATGTCATGAACCGTGCCGCCGATGTTGAGCGTGAGCGTGCCTTGCCCCACAGGGGTGGAGGCGCTGGCCTGATAAGGTGAATACAGGGTTTGCGCGCGTGCCAGTTGATTGATGGTGACGGAGGCTGCAAGCCCCCCTAGCAAGCTTCCGGGCAGCGCTTTTGCCTCTAGTGCCGCTGTGTTTGAACTCGTCGGCTGTGTGCGCAACGTGCCACCGGTGACGAGGTCAGATAGCGATGATGCAAAGCCCTCAAGATCGGACCGGGCTTGCGCAAGTGCGCTAACCTTCGCCTGATTCGCATTGGACAATGTTTTGATTCGATCCAGTTTCGGCTGGCTTGAAGCCGCAGTAAGGTCGCTGACTAGCTTGGCAGTGTCGATGCCTGAACCGAAACCTAGGCTATTGGCGATCGACGTAGTCATGGCTGTGCTCCTTCAGGCCTTGATAACGGCAGTCATTCAGATGAATTAAGTTTGTATCTCAATCGCGGCTGCGGTCACGCCCGGCCTTGGCGGCACGCGGATAAACCGCTAAGAACCAGATTGACCCTAGTGTATTGCGGTTATAGGACAGTCACTGCAAGGATGTACGACACGTGACCCACCAGAATTTCGACCAGATGCGCCATGCCATGATCGTGAGCCAGCTTCGCACGAATGCCGTCAATGACCCGCGCATTCTTGATGCCTTTGCCATCGTCCCGCGCGAACGTTTCGTGCCAGTTGAGCGTAGCGCCGTTGCTTATGCAGATGTCGCTGCCCCGCTGGATGAAAACGGACGTGCACTCAATCCAACCCTGACTTCTGCGCGGTTGATTGCAGCGATTAGCCCGGATGTAGGGGCGTCCGTGCTGCTGATCGGCGCAGCGACAGGCTATCTTGCCAATGTTCTTGCTCGCATGGGTTGCCGCGTGACGGCATTGGAATCCGATGCGGCGCTGTTCGCTAAGGCCCGAGATCTGCTGGTGGATGAACCATTGGTGACCTTATTGGAAGGCCCGTTAGCCGATGGTGCGCCGACGCTGGCACCATTTGATGCGCTGATAATTGATGGTGCGGTCGAATCAGTGCCAGAATCACTGGCGGCACAATTGGTTGAAGGCGGGCAGGCAGCTTATGGCTTGCTTGATCATGGTGTGTCCCGCCTGTGCGCGGGTCCACGTATTGGCGGTAGTCTGAGCGCACAGCCATTTATCGAAATGCAGGCCGTGCAATTGCCTGGTTTTGCGCCAGTGGCTGGTTTTACATTTTAAAGGGGTAGGTTGAACATGGGTCGTTTTTCCCAGCTTATGGCGTCTGCTCTGGGATTGACCCTTGTTGTCGGTGCCGTAAATACTGTGTCGGGGGAAACCCTTGGGGATGCGCTGTTGCGGACCTATGCGACGAATCCAACCCTGACATTGGCGCGCGCGGATTTGCGGGCGACTGATGCTGGGGTGGGGGTTGCTCGCTCTGCTGCTCGGCCAAGGCTGTCTGGTACGGCGGGTCTTACGCAGAGCTTCAATGGTATTGGGACGCTTGATGAAAATGGGAGGTCGCTGACGCTCGGTGCGGATATGTCGGTCCCATTATATGCTGGCGGCGCGATTAGCAGCGGTATCAGGGGCGCAAATGAACGTGTTTACGCGGGGCGTGCGAATCTGCGTGCTACAGAAGGCGCAGTGTTCGCTGACGTGGTGGCGGCATATATGGATGTCACGTTGACGCGTGCCGTTGTGGCACTCAACCGCAATCAGGTTGATGTGTTGACCACCAATCTGGAGGCGACGCGTGATCGTTTTGAAATCGGCGATCTGACCAAGACCGATGTCGCACAGTCTGAAGCGCGTCTTGCACTGGCTAATAGTGCGCTTGCGAAGGCTGAGGGCAATCTGGTCGCCGCTCATGAAAATTACCTGCGCTTGACGGGTGGTCCTGCGGGCGATCTTGATACGCCGCCGCCGCTGCCATCATTGCCCGACACGCTTGATGCAGTCACGGATGTGGCCTTGGCCGAGAATCCCGAATTGGCAGCTGCTGCTGCCATCGCCAAGGCGGCCAGAGCCGATGTAGATCATGTGCGCGCTACCCGTCTGCCGACTTTGAGTGCGGTCGTCGGTGCCAGTTACAATGACTATCTCGGCACGTTGGATGAAGCGATTGGTCAGCCCGGCGCGGAGGTTGATCAGGTGCAAACCACCAGCCGCATCGGGCTGTCTGCCAGATTGCCACTCTATCAGGGTGGAGAAGCCGGTGCGCGCGTGCGGCAGAGTCGTGAACAGGAAAATGCAGCGAGAGAGCGTCAGGTTGCGGTTGAACGCTTTGTGATCGCCAATGCGCGATCATCTTTTGCCCGCTACCGGGCCACACTCGATTCGATCACTTCAAATGAAAAGGCAGTCGCAGCCAGTCGTTTGGCACTGGAGGGTAATCGCGCTGAGAATAGTGTCGGTTCGCGTTCGGTGCTTGATGTGCTCGATGCGGAACAGGAATTGCTCAATAGCGAGGTTGCGCTCGCGACCGCCCGCCGTGATGCTTATGTCGCTGGGTTTGAACTGTTGAACGCGCTGGGACGCGCCGAAATGAAGGATCTGAACCTTGAGGGTGGAGTCCTTTACGATCCGCTCGTCAATTATAAGTCAGTGTCGAACCAGTTGTCGGATTGGTCCGATGGGGATAGCCGTCCGACCATCGCCACCCATAGTTACGGGCCGGTTGCTTCACCCGTAAAATGAGGGGTGACAGCGGCCATGAATTACGCAATATTCAAGCCTATGTCGGCACTTAATCAAGAATCATCGATGGAAGAGATCCTCGCATCGATCAAGCGGATCATCGCGGAGGACAGCCACGCGCCTACTCGGTCACCTGCGAAGAATTCCAATGGCTCTCACATTCGTGCCGTGTCGGACGATGACGATGGCGACCTTGCGGAGCAGGTATTGGAATTGACCGACCCTGTCAGCTTTACGCCGCCTACTGCGGATGCACTGTATAATGGGCATTCGTCGGCAGCGGCACAGGCGACGGTTAATGCTGGTTTGGTATCTGATATTTCAATTCAGGCTACACGTCAGGCGTTGGAGGCATTGTCTTCGGTGGTTGTACGTGCGCCAGCAGCCAATGCTGGTGTTGTTGGAAGCTCGAGCATCACAACGCTTGATGACCTTGTGGTGGATATGCTGCGCCCGATGCTGAAACACTGGCTGGATCAACACCTCCCGGAAATCGTCGAACAGATGGTGCAGCGTGAAATTGCGCGGATCACCGGCAAATAAATTCTAACTGGCTTGGCGCCCTTGCCCGAATCGGGGGGTGGCGATGGTCTGATGCTGACTAACCCGCGCTCAATATTCGCCTGAGACTGGATGTTATTCGGTGTGATCCTTGCGCCGGTCATTGCACAGTGGCACCCTTTTCCCCATATTCATCAGCGATGGCAATTCAGATCCGCACCTCGCTCGATGAGCCGGAAGCAGCGCAAAGCTTCATCCCCCACCGCCCGGAACGTCCCGATAAGGCCGAGGGAGGCAAGGCATTCAAATTAGTCGCGGAATATGAACCCGCTGGAGATCAGCCGACGGCGATTGCCGAACTTGTAGCACAGATAGAGGGCGGTGAACGCGATCAGGTGCTGCTGGGCGTCACAGGCTCTGGAAAGACCTTTACAATGGCCAAGGTGATTGAAACGCTACAGCGTCCAGCACTGATCTTGGCGCCGAACAAGACGCTGGCTGCTCAGCTTTATGGCGAATTCAAGAGTTTCTTTCCTGATAATGCCGTAGAGTTCTTCGTCTCTTATTATGATTATTACCAGCCGGAAGCCTATGTTGCGCGCACCGATACCTATATCGAAAAGGAATCCTCGGTAAACGAGGCGATTGACCGGATGCGCCACTCGGCAACTCGGTCGTTGCTGGAACGCGATGACGTGCTCATCATCGCCTCGGTGTCGTGCATCTATGGCATCGGTTCGGTTGAAACCTATTCGGCGATGATCTTCGACCTGAAAAAAGGTCAAATGGCCGATCAGCGCGAGATCATTCGCCAACTCGTCAGCCTGCAATACAAGCGCAACGATGCGGCGTTCCAGCGCGGGATGTTCCGGGTGCGTGGGGATAATCTGGAAATCTTTCCCTCGCATTATGAAGACACGGCGTGGCGCATCAGTTTTTTTGGCGATGAGATTGAAGAAATTACCGAGTTTGACCCGCTGACCGGCAAGAAGGTTGCGGCGCTTGAGAGCGTGCGGGTTTATGCGAACAGCCATTATGTTATGCCGGGACCAACGCTGAAACAGGCGATGGAGGCTATCAAAATGGAGCTTGGCCTGCGGCTGGAGGAACTCAAGCGCGAGAATAAGCTACTGGAGGCGCAGCGCCTAGAACAGCGCACACATTTCGATCTGGAGATGATCGCGGCCACGGGCAGTTGCGCTGGCATCGAGAATTACTCTCGCTTCCTGACGGGCCGGGCCCCGGGTGAACCACCCCCGACCTTGTTCGAATATCTGCCCGAAAATGCGATGCTGTTCGTTGATGAAAGCCATCAGATGATCGGCCAATTGGGCGGCATGGCGCGGGGCGACCACAAGCGGAAGTTTACGCTGGCTGAATATGGTTTCCGCCTGCCCAGTTGCATCGACAACCGACCTTTGCGATTCGAGGAGTGGAACGCGATGCGCCCGCAATCGGTGTTCGTCTCTGCGACGCCGGGGCCATGGGAGATGGAGCAGACGGGTGGTGTGTTCACCGAACAGGTGATCCGCCCGACCGGCCTGATCGATCCACCGGTTGAAATCCGGCCAGTAGAACATCAAGTCGACGATCTGATGCACGAGGCCAAAAAGGTCGCGGCGCTCGGCTATCGCACGCTTGCCACCACCTTGACCAAGCGGATGGCCGAAGACCTGACTGAATATATGCACGAAGCCGGTCTGCGTGTGCGCTACATGCATTCTGACATCGAAACGCTGGAACGGATCGAGTTGATTCGAGATCTGCGGCTTGGTGTCTATGACGTGCTGATCGGCATCAACCTTTTGCGTGAAGGGCTGGATATCCCCGAATGCGGCTTGGTGGCTATTCTTGATGCGGACAAGGAAGGGTTCTTGCGATCTGAAACCTCGCTGGTCCAAACAATTGGTCGCGCGGCGCGCAATGTCGATGGCCGAGTCATTCTATATGCCGACAAGATGACGGGCAGCATGGAGCGGGCCATCAAGGAAACGGACCGTCGCCGGGCCAAGCAGCAAGCCTATAATGAGGCGCACGGCATCACGCCTGCAACGATCAAACGCGATATTTCTGACATTGTAGGCCATCTTGCCAGTCGGGATCAGGTCACGGTCGACACTGGGGTCGAGGATCTGCCGCATTTGGTCGGTCATAATTTGCGCAAGTTCATCGATGAGATGGACAAGAAGATGCGCGCCGCCGCCGCCGATCTCGATTTCGAGGAAGCCGCTCGGCTACGTGACGAAATCCGCCTGTTGGAGGCGCAGGAACTGGGCGTCCCTACGCAGCGTCCCTTGGGCCGGGCGGTCGAGGGTCGACCCGGCACGCGCAAGACGCGATTTGGCAAGCAACAACAGGTGAGGGCAAGCAAAAGGGCAGGGTAAGCCCATTGCGGCATCAAGCGCGGGTATATTTAGGATTGTCGGTTCAGGACACAGGTCTCGATCCACGCGATGATTTCGGCGCGGCGGCGCTTGTCATTGGTGATGTCTTCGTCGATCCCTAATTGCCAGGCAATGCCGGTTTCCGTTGGATCTGCGGCGAGAGCAGCCAATTTTTCGCAATAAGTGGCCAGTTCATCATGTGAGGCAAAAAACCCCTGCGCCACCATGTCGTCCGCATATAAGGTATAGAGTTGCATAATCTGCTGAAGATCAAATTCCGGATGATATTGCACGGCCCATGCAACGGATCGACCAAGCGGGATGAGCGCGGCCTGCACACGGCTATAGCTGTTTGATGCGAGCAAGGTCGCATTATCGGGCAGGCGGCTCACTTCATCATAATGGATGCAAAGCGCGTCAAATACCAAGCCCTTCCCCGCAAAGATCGGATGGTCACGCCCTTCCGGCAAGACGAAAATCTTACGTGCGATCCCGACTTCGCGCCCGCGCGGGTTACTGATCACCATGCCGCCCGCCGCCATCGCCAGAATTTGCAGACCCCAGCAGCTGCCGAAAATCGGCAAGCCATGATCCGCAGCTATCTTGGTCAGGGCGATCTGGTTCGTCACGGCAAAATCGGTATCATAGGCATGCAGTGCGGACCCGGTAATCACGAACCCGTCATAGTCTGCCCAAGTCCGGCCTTGCGGGATGGCATCATCCGGGTCTGCCCCGTTCAAAATATCCATTTCAATGTCGGGAAACACCGCCGAGATCGCAATGGCGTAGATTTCGCTGGATGATCGAACGCCAAGCGCACGTGATTGGATGCGCTTGGCAGCGGTATTGCCCTCTAGCAACAACAGACGGGTCATGTGTCTCCAATCATTGCGATGCTTGGTGTTGTCTGCTTGATTTAGACTGGTCTATTGCGCTTGAACAGTCGCGCCAGCACACCCCGGCGGCGCGCACGCATCCGGCCTGATTTCAGGACATTGCGTCGAAATAGCCGTGCGCCGATGCGAATAATCAGCCCAGTCCACATCACTTGCCATAACAGTGCCAGCACATGTGGCCATAACGCGACCTCTTGGGCTGCCCGAGCCAGCATGGCGAATGGGGAACTGAATGGGAATAGCACGGCAAATATTTCAATCGGTTCACCGGTTTTCGTGACGGCGAAGCTGGCGAGGAAGAAGAACAGCAACTGTGCCATTGTCACCGGCATCGAGAGCGTTTGCACCTCGCGTACCGAAGATGCCATGCCGCCAATGCCCAGAAAGAGCGAACCGAGCAACAGATAGGCCATGTTGAAATAGGCAATGGCCAGCACGAAGAACAATGGCCAGCCAACCGCCGGGGTCGCCAATACCGGCAGATGCGCACCGGTCATCAGGACGGCCATCGCGCCCGCGCCGAACCAGACGGAAATGCCGATAAACGCCATGCCCAGCATCGCAAACAGCTTGCCCAGAAAAATGGCGTCAATCGGCACGGATGCAGCCAATATTTCGATGATCTTGTTGGTTTTTTCCTCGACCAGATTGGAGAGGACCATGCCTGCCAGCAACATCGTCAGGAGAAATAAAATCATCTGGCTTAATTGGGCTGTGACCAATCGACTGGTATTCCGCGCCCCGTCGCTCGCTTTGACATTGGTCAGGGTCAAAAGGACGGATTTGGCCTGCCCATCACGGGCATGTTGCAAAATCAGGCGAACCGTCCCCTGCCAGCGTTGAATGTCCGCAGAGGTGGCGGTGAAATGCGGATGGTCGAGCGAACCGGACAGCACACCTATATAATTTTTCCCGCCATTGCCCTGATTGAGCAATTGGGAGACACCCGCATCATCCCTGTCACGATCCGCCAACGGCTCTAAAATCGGCATGCTGCTGCTGCCAAGCTGATCTGCCAGTGCGTGATGCGCAGTGATGAGCGCACCTGTCTCTGGCTGCGCCATGACAATGGCAATGATGGGCTGGTTGATGTCCTTGGCGACCTGACTACCCACGCCGCCCGCCGCCAGCCCGATCAAGATCGGAAAAAATGGACCGAGCAGAAAGAAAATAAAGGATTTGGAAAATATCACTGCGACAAAGTCACGCCGCGCGATCACCCAGGATGCCAATATCAGCCGCTTCATAAGATTTTCTCATCCCGTTCACGGGCCAATTCAGCGGCTGCAGCCTCGCCCGCTATCGCGACAAAGGCATCATGCAGGCCCGGCCGTTCAATCGACAAGGATAAAATCCCCGCATTGCCCTCGATCAACGCGCGCAACAATGGCTCCACCCCGATGTCAGGCAGGGTGAAATGCCAATAATGTCCATCGGGCAATGTGCCGACAGGCAGGGCTGCCCGCCATGGACCATCCAGATCACGGGTTTCGAGCCGGACCTGTGGTCGCAGCCGGTCGCGCGCGGTCTCTACCTTGCCATGAAAAGGCACTTTTCCCCCTGCGATGATGGCGATTTCCTCGCACAGCCGTTCTGCATGGGCGATGACATGGGTGGAAAAAATCACTGTCACCCCGGCGTCAGCTTGTGCGCGGATCATGCGTTCCAGCTTTTGCTGATTGAGTGCATCAAGACCTGAAAATGGTTCGTCCAGTACGATTAGTCGAGGCTGATGCACGATCGTGCCGAGCAGTTGTACAGTCTGTGCCATGCCCTTTGACAACTGCCTGATCTGGCGTTCCATCGCATAGCCAAGGCCTTGTTCTTCCATCAAACTGCGCGCCCGCCTGCGTCCTTCCTTCAAAGGTAATCCGCGCAGTGCGCCCATGAAGGCGATGGCTTCAAACGCCTTCATGCCGGGATATAGTCCGCGCTCCTCCGGCAGATAGCCGACATGTTGCGCGACCTTCAGAGGGTTTTCGCTGCCGAGAATGATCCTTCGGCCAAGGTCCGGCTCAATAATACCGAGCAGCATCCGCAAGATCGTCGTTTTGCCTGCACCATTAGGGCCTAGAATGCCGAAAATACTGCCCGTCCGTACTTGCAGGTCAACCCCGTCTACGGCGCGGAAATCGTCGAAGTTCTTGACCAGCCCCCGCGCATCAATCGCGAGATCACCCAAAGATGCGGTGCTTGGGTCGGCGGTGGGCGCCGAGGTTTCGACTGTCATGCCGGGGTCCAGTTCCAACAATTTCTCGGCTTAAGGTAAGTGGTGCATCTGCCGCTGTCCATGCATTGGATATAGTTACCAATCCCTAATTCGATACAAATGCTGCGCTGAAATGTGGACAAAAAGAAACCGGGCCTTAGCAGCATGCCAAGGCCCAGTTCTTTGCAGTGTCGCGGGGAGATCAGACGGTCAGGTTAAGTCCGCCATCGCCTTCATCGATATGGATGGTCGACCCATCCGGCACATTGCCCGACAGGATCATTTCCGCGAGCGGATCTTGCAGATATTTCTGCACCGCGCGTTTCAATGGGCGTGCGCCATAGACCGGATCATATCCGACCCGGCCCAGCCATGCCCGCGCTGCATCGGTGAGGTCGAGTGTGACTTTGCGATCCTTCAACAATTTGCCGACCCGGCTGATCTGGATGTCGACAATCGGGGCCATATGTTCGCTGCCGAGACGGTGGAACAGGATAATCTCATCCAGACGGTTGAGGAATTCCGGTCGAAAATGTCCGCGCACGATTTCCATCACTTGCGGTTCCACCGATTCGACGCTCGCACCTTCGGCAAGGCCCGCGATATATTGCGAGCCAAGGTTGGAGGTCAGCACGATAATCGTGTTGGTGAAATCGACGGTGCGGCCATGGCCATCGGTCAGACGACCGTCATCCAGCACCTGCAACAACACATTGAACACATCGCCATGCGCCTTCTCGACCTCGTCGAANNCGCGCGACCGAGTGCTTCTCCATGAATTCGCTCATGTCGATGCGGACCATGGCGGCGCTGTCATCAAACAGGAATTCGGCTAGCGCCTTGGTCAATTCGGTCTTGCCGACGCCCGTCGGGCCGAGGAACAAGAAGCTGCCCAAGGGTCGGTTCGGGTCCTGCAATCCGGCACGGCTACGGCGCACGGCAGTGGACACGGCCCGAACCGCATCGGCCTGACCGATCACCCGCTTGCCAAGCTCGGCTTCCATCGCCAGCAACTTCTCGCGTTCGCCTTCCAGCATCCGATCAACCGGAATACCGGTCCAGCGCGATACGACCCCGGCAATGTCATCTGCCGTCACTTCTTCACGCAGCATGGCGCCGCCTGCGGCCTGTTCAGCTTCAGCCAATTGCCGTTCCAGTTCCGGAATGCGGCCATAGGCCAGCTCACCCGCCTTGGCGAGATCGCCGCCGCGTTGCGCCTGTTCCAGTTCGGAACGGGCGGCATCCAGTGCTTCCTTGATCTTGGCCTCGCCTGCGATCTTTTCCTTCTCACCCTGCCATCGGGTCGTCAGTTCCGCCGATTGCTGTTCAAGATTGGCAAGATCTTCTTCCAGCGTATCGAGACGATCCTTCGACGCCTGATCGGTTTCCCGCTTCAGCGCTTCGCGTTCGATCTTGAGCTGGATAATCCGGCGGTCGAGATTTTCGATTTCTTCCGGCTTGGACTCAACCTCCATCCGCAAACGGCTTGCGGCTTCGTCCATCAAATCGATGGCCTTGTCCGGAAGGAAGCGGTCGGAAATATAGCGGTTGGACAATGTCGCCGCCGATACCAGCGCACCATCGGTGATCCGCACGCCATGGTGCAGTTCATATTTCTCCTTCAGTCCGCGCAGGATCGAGATAGTATCTTCAACCGTCGGCTCGCCCACGAACACGGGCTGGAAACGACGCTGGAGGGCAGCGTCTTTTTCGACATATTTCTGATATTCATCGAGTGTCGTCGCGCCGATGCAGTGCAATTCGCCACGAGCCAGCGCAGGCTTGAGCAGATTGCCCGCATCCATCGCGCCTTCCGATTTGCCCGCGCCAATCAACGTGTGCATTTCGTCGATGAACAAGACGATCTGTCCCTCGGCGCCCTTCACCTCGTCCAGTACGCCCTTGAGCCGTTCCTCGAACTCGCCGCGATACTTCGCGCCGGCAATCAGCGCCCCCATGTCGAGCGCCATCAGCGACTTGCTCTTGAGCGATTCGGGCACGTCGCCATTGACGATACGCAGCGCCAGGCCTTCGGCGATCGCCGTCTTGCCCACGCCCGGCTCGCCGA
>DITW01000023.1 GCA_002422945.1 Sphingomonadales bacterium UBA6174
CTGGATGGTGCGACGGATTTCCTCGTCACGACCAATCACCGGATCGAGCTTGCCCGCGCGTGCCGCTTCCGTCAGGTCTCGGGCGAATTTCTTCAGCGCATCATAGCGATCTTCGGCAGAAGCCGTATCGGCGGAGCGGCCCCCACGTAAGTTATTGATCGCGGCGTTCAGCGCCTCTGCCTTCACCCCTGCTGTTGCGAGCGCCTTGCCCGCCACTGTGCCGGATGCCAGCACCAGCGCCAGCAGCAATCGTTCGACGGTGACATAGCTATCACCCGCCTTTTGCGCGACCTGTTCTGCCTGATCCAGCAAGCGCACGGCATCATTATCGAAACCGGGTGCCGATTGTGCGCCGCTGCCCGATACGGCCGGGATTTTGGCGAGCGCTGCATCGGTTTCACGGGTTGCGATTACGGCATCGCCACCGGCCGCCTTGATCAAGCCAGCGCACATGCCCTCGCTGTCTTCCAGCAAGGCTTTCAACAGATGTTCCGGCGAAATCCGCTGATGATTCATGCGGATCGACACGGTCTGCGCACTTTGAAGGAAACCCTTCGCGCGATCAGTAAATTTTTCAAGGTTCATGAAATGCCCCTTCCTTTCACATCTCATGTGGTGTTGCGAATATACAACACAAGGGGCGGATAAATTTTTTCGAAATGGGTTACATCAACCCTAGGCTGCGCAAGCTTTTATGTCCGGTTCTGCCGATGATGATATGGTCATGGACGATGATGGCAAGGTGACGGCCTGCCTCCGCAATCTTGCGTGTCAGTTCGATATCGGCCTTGCTTGGTTGCGGATCGCCGCTTGGGTGATTGTGGACGAGGATCATCGATACTGCACCAAGATCAAGCGCCCGTCGGATCACCTCGCGGATATGGATTGCCGCTTCATCGACAGAGCCTTCCGCCGCCAGTTCATCGCGGATCAGCATGTTGCGGGCATTGAGATAGAGGATGCGTACCCGCTCCACCGCCTGATGCGCCATATCGGCATGGAGATAATCGAGCAATGATTGCCAGCTCCCCAAGACGGGCCGGTTGATGACTTCCGATTTCAACAGGCGCAACGCTGATGCTTGTGCGATTTTGAGCGCGCCGATGACGCCATCGGATAAGTTCGCGCGCCGCAATGCCTCGACATCGGCGCAGAGCAACGCACCCAGCCCGCCAAACTCGTTGATTAATTGTTTCGCCAATGGCTTGGTATCGCGGCGGGGGATGGCGAGGGCGAGCAAATATTCGACCAGCTCATGTTCGAGCAGCGCCTCCGGCCCGCCATCGACCAGCCGCTGGCGCAATCGGGCGCGATGACCGGACCCATCTTCTGCCAATTCGCCCATGACTTCTCCTACGCAACATACATATTACTCAGTCTTGCATAACTCAGGCCGGGTTGACAAAATTATCCATCACCCGCTTCAGGCCCGCCTGTTCGAACTCGATGTCCAGCTTGTTGCCGTCCATATCTGTGATCGTGCCATAGCCGAATTTGTTATGAAAGACGCGCTGGCCGATCAGCAGGTCGCCGCGTGGCTTGGCTGCAAAACTCGCCGCCTTTTCACGGGCGCGGACCGGGGACATGGAGGACCAGCCATTACCGCTCGCCCGTTCCCAGCCGGGGCCGTGGGTGCCAACTGATCCCATATTCGGGGAGAACGACCGGGCGTTATTATTGTCCTGCACAAAGGCGCTGCCAAAGCTGCTAGCCGATACCGTATTGCCCCAGCCCTGATAACCGCGCGCACCCGACGTCATCGTCGTGTCTTGCTCGATATGTTCGGCCGGTAATTCTGCAATGAACCGGGAGGGGAGTGCGCTCATCCATTGGCCGTAAATGCGGCGATTGGCGGCGTGCCAGATCGAACAATGCTTGCGGGCCCGCGTGATCGCGACATAGCCAAGCCTGCGCTCTTCCTCCAATGATGCAGCACCACCTTCATCGAGCGCGCGTTGCGACGGAAACACCCCTTCTTCCCAGCCGACAAGGAATGTGCGATCGAATTCCAGCCCCTTGGCAGCGTGGATGGTCATGATCGTGACCTTCTGGCCATCGTCGCCCGCATCATTGTCCATCACCAGACTGACATGCTCAAGGAACATATCGAGCGATTCATATTCCTCCATCGCGCGGACAAGTTCTTGAAGGTTTTCCAGCCTGCCCGCCGCATCTGCCGATTTTTCGGCCTGCCACATCGCAGTATAGCCAGATTCTTCGAGCACGATCCGCGCCAGTTCACCATGGGGCAGGGTGCTGGCCGAATCCCGCCACCGCGCGATATCACCGATGAACCGTCCCAATGACCGCCGCGCCTGTGGGGTCAGTTCGTCGGTGTCGAGAATGGCCACCGCTGCCGCAGACAGCGAGATTCCCTGTGCGCGGGCGAGCCGATGGAGCTTGGCCATCGCGGTATCGCCCAGCCCGCGTTTCGGCAGGTTGATGATCCGTTCTAACGCAAGATCGTCTTGCGGTTGATGCACCATCCGCAAATACGCGAGCGCATCGCGGATTTCGGCGCGTTCATAGAAACGAAACCCGCCGACGATCTTGTAGGAAATACCGGTCGCGATGAAGCGTTCCTCGAATTCGCGGGTCTGGAACTGGGCGCGCACGAGGATCGCCATTTCATTACTCGCCTCGCCCTGCCGCCGCGCATCCTCAATCGCCTCGCCAACGCGTCGCGCCTCTTCCGGTCCATCCCAAACGCCGGTGACCTGCACCTTTTCGCCCGCATCCCGCTCGGTCCACAGGCTCTTGCCAAGCCGGTCGCCATTCATCGCAATCAGCCCCGAGGCCGCGCCCAGAATATGCGGGGTGGATCGGTAATTCTGTTCGAGCCGGATCGTGACCGCGCCCGGGAAATCCCGTTCGAACCGCAAAATATTCGCGACCTCGGCCCCGCGCCAACTGTAGATGCTTTGATCGTCATCGCCGACACAGCAGATATTCTTGCGTTCCTGCGCCAATAGCCGGAGCCAGAGATATTGGGCGGAGTTGGTGTCCTGATATTCGTCCACCATGATATATTTGAACCGGCGCTGATAATCGGCCAGCACCTCACGATCTTTTTTCAGGATCGTCAGCATATGAAGCAGCAGGTCGCCGAAATCACAGGCGTTCAAGGCGCAAAGCCGCGCCTGATAGGCAGCATAAAGTTGCTTCGCCTTGCCATCGCCAAAGGCTTCATTATCCCCGGCATCCAGATCGGCAGGGGTCAGGCCCCGGTTCTTCCATTTGTCGATCACGCCCGCGAATTGCTTGGCCGGGAATTTTTTCTCGTCCAATCCTGCGGCGGTAATGACCTGTTTCAACAGGCGGATCTGATCGTCGGTGTCGAGAATATTAAAATTACTGTGCAGGCCGACAAGTTCGGCATGACGGCGCAGCATCTTGGCGCAAACCGAGTGGAACGTCCCCAGCCAAGGCATGCCCTCGACTGCCGGGCCGATCATCCGTCCGACCCGTTCGCGCATTTCGCGCGCGGCCTTGTTGGTGAAGGTGACGGCCAGAATTTCGGACGGCCACGCCCGTTGCGTCGCGACAAGATGCGCCAGCCGCGCCGTCAGCGCAGACGTCTTGCCCGTGCCAGCCCCTGCCAGCACCAATACCGGACCGTCCGATGTCAACACGGCCTCGCGCTGCGGCGGATTCAGGCCATGCAGATAGGCGGGTTCAGACGAATGTAAGACAGGCTCCATGATGCGAACGATTAGGGAACATCGCGGCGTAGGGCAAGGCCGGATTTACCCTTTGCGCCATTTGGTAAAGAGGTGGCGAGCCAGCATCAAGGGCGGCATCCGCAGCATATGGGCGCGCAGATAAAAGGCGCAACGCGTGATTGGATACGTCTTTTTCCCCCAGCCATCGCGGGCGAGGATGCAGCGTAGGAACCATCGGTCCCGCCACCCCAATGGCCTGCCATCGCCAAAAAGATGCGCGGCCAATCGATCCGCCTGCAATATATAAGCCGTCAACCCATGGCGCGCTGCGCGGGAGAGCAGTTCCTTGTCGAAGTCCGGGTCTTCATGCCGAAATTCGCGCAACAGCTGGTAAATATCCCACAAATTGCGCAAGCTCCCCGCCAGATCGCCATCGGCCAGCATATGCGCGACGGCATGGCAGATCATGTCGGCGGGGTTGAGGAACGAAATCCCATCGTCGCGGCGCACGCAGTCGCGGATCATCGCCTCGGCATCCGGCTCCAATCGATGGGTCAGCGGCAGAATCGTGTGATGGACATCGATCATTCGGTCACGTGCGCGATGGATGAGGGGAGGTAGTTCATGCATCCATTGGCGGTAATAATGATCGTCATAGGCATCGGCCTTGACCCATTCCCAGCCAGCGGCGAGCAATCGTCTCTCCGCATCATCAAGCTGGCGACGCGGCAATAATATGTCGAGATCGCCAACAAAACGGCCATCGCCCGCCTCCAGCCCCGCGATGATATAGGCGCAGCCTTTCAACAGCACCACCGGATAGCCCGCGCTGTGAAAGGCACGCTGCGTCATCTCCACCTCCCATCGCGCCTGTGTCTGGGCATGAGCAAGAGCTATCCGGGCATCGTTCAGTCGACGTCTGACGGCTTCCGGCACCTTCTGGCCCGCAAGTCGGATGGCAAGGCTGCCGACCAACTGTTCGGCGCGGGCGACGGTGATGACCTCAGTCCAGTCCTTGACCGACAGATGCGCGGCCTGTTCCGGCGCGCGCAACACCCCGGCCAGCAATGATGCCGCCCGCGTCATGCGAGGTCCGCCCATAGTTGTTCGACCAGCGCGATGGCACTTGCGCTATCTTCATAGTCGATGGCCCGCGCCGGGACTTGGTGGACAAGCTGGGTCAGTGCGCGAAACCCGCTCTCACCAAGGGTGATGTAATTGGTCGATGATTGGGTCAGGCGCATGAAGACTTCCGCCGCGCCAATCGAACGAATGGCGGGCGGATGACCGAAACGTGGGAACAATAACAAGGCAGGACGCGCTGGCTCATCCATCCGCGCAATCGCGTCCGGCCCCGGCATCAAATGACGGATTGTCCCCTTGGGCGTATCGGTCAGCAGGGGGCCGAACCGATCGTCGGTGCCGACCAGTGTTTGCATCACATCTACCGCTTCATTCTTGAGGCTGATGGCGCGGGGAAAGCCATGTGCATGGCCGGTATTGGGGTCGATCAGGGCAAATTCATCACCCATGAAGCGCCAACCGCGTTCACCCAAATGGGCGGACAAGGTCGATTTGCCCGCGCCCGACAGGCCCGTCATGATCAACGCCTTGCCATCGCGTTCGACCATCGATGCATGGAGCAACAAATAGCGCCGCTGCCCCAAGGCCATTTGCAGGTTCATTGCCATTTCGGCAGCCAGTACGCCATGGGCCAATGGCAAAGGTTGTGCCTCTGGTAGCATGAAATCGCCCCGAATATCGATATTCGGACGAATCCAACGTCGCAGCGGGCTGGAGGGTTCGAGCCTGACCGTGAAATTCGGCACGGCAACCAAGGGGCGGGGATAGGCCTGATAAAGGCGGTTCAGTCGCTTGACCGGCCCGGCCCATGCCGATCCGATTCGGAACATAATCGGGCCGATGCGGAGGTGTATTTGATGCTTCATGCGCGCCATACCAGGCCGGCCACTTCCAGTTCCGCAAGCCGCGCGGTCATCGAGGCCATGGCATCGTCATCCGGCGCCATGTCATGGGTCAGTTCCAGCCGGGCGATTAGACCCACCATATCGGTCGGCGCTTCGCGCAGCGCGGCGAGAATTTCAGGCATGGGCGCTGCAAGAATATGCGTCGCGCCGGATGGCCGATGATAAGCGAGCGTCAGCCCCTCCATCTGGCTGATGACAAGCCGGTCGGCGGGATCGCAGTGATAGTATATTTTATGAATTTTACGCACGTGATGAACTCGGGTTAAGCGCGACATCAGCCTTTTGGCATTTGCAACGAGGCATAGCAGGTAAAACCGCTCATACCATTCTGCAACCGCCTGATATAATTGGTATAGGCTTCGCTGGTGGCATAATCGGTGCCGGGGAGGCTGGTCCCGTTTTGCAGGGCGGCGCGTACCTCATCGCCAGTGAATGGTCGGGCAGCGGGAGGGAATGCGCCGGGCGTCGATGGGTCTACGAGCAATCCATTCGGATCGATATAGAAGCTGGATTGGGCCGGATCAGGCACGGGAATCTGACAGTTCAGCACTGAACCCACTGACTGGGCAAGGGCGGGGCGGACCGTGACGATCGTCGCTGCCGTCACCGCGCCAAGAGCCAACATCTGCCTGCGCGTGGCCGCGGGTTGGGTTTTCCTGTCCATGTCATAATCCTTACGCTACGCACTCGTTACACAGACGTTATACAGCACCGCTGAAAACTTGACGAGCCAAGATGGTTAATGCGTGACATGAAATGTTAAACGAATTTTTTCTCTACACACCGCCATGGGGCCTGTTGCTGCTGGCCGCAGGCTGGGCTGCTATTTTGGGCTGGTCACCTGCCTTGGTGGGGCCGGGACTGCTCGCGGGGTTGGCGCTTGGATTGGCGGCATTTCAGCGTGTCCGGTTTCAGATCGGGCAGGTTGAGCATGGGCAGTCGGCTGAGACAGCGCCTGTAGCGGGCGAATCGCGTCTGGCGGCACTGATGGAGGCGATCGACGAACCCTTGTTGCTGGTCCAAGGGCGCCGGGTGATACGCGCCAATAAGGCGGGGCTTGCCCTGTTCGGCGCACATATCGAGGATGAGGATATTCGTCTTGCGATCCGACATCCGGCAGCGGCTGCCTTGTTCAACCGATTCGAACGCTCGAACGAACCGCAAGCGCGCCAATTAAAGGGTTTTGGCGGACCGGATCGGCGCTGGCAGATGCGGATTGCGCCGCTTGGCGATGGCGCGGCGCTGGTCAGGCTGGCCGATCTTAGTCAGCAGGATGCGGCAGATCGGATGCGCACGGATTTCGTTGCCAATGCCAGCCACGAACTGCGCACGCCGATCGCGGCACTATTGGGTTTTATCGAAACGCTCAACGATCCGATGGCGGGTGGTGATCCTGCAACCCGCAAACGCTTTCTCAGCATTATGGCGACCGAGGCAAAGCGGATGGACCAGCTTGTCAACGACTTGATTTCGCTCTCTCGGATCGAGGCAGATCGTTATACCGCGCCCGCCGGAGAGGTGGATCTCGGTGCGCTGGCCCATGTCGTGGCCAATCAGATCATGGCGGCGGGTGTGGCTGCGGCCGGTCAGATTACTGTCGATGTTGCCGAAGGTTCGCCATTGGTGAAGGCAGATCGCGGCCAGATTGAACAGTTGCTCCACAATTTGATGGGCAATGCCGTCAAATATGGCCGAACTGGCGCACCCGTGCGGGTCGCAGTCGCGCCGGATGTTGGCAATATGGTGCGTCTGAGCGTTGCGGATGAAGGGGAGGGCATATCGCCCGACCATCTCCCCCGCTTGACCGAGCGTTTCTATCGCGTGGATGCAGGACGTAGCCGGGCAAGTGGTGGCACCGGCCTTGGCCTCGCCATCGTCAAGAATATTGTGGAACGCCATCGTGGGACGCTCAATTTTGCGTCGGAACAAGGTGTCGGCACCAATGTGACGGTGCGCCTGCCAATGGTGGTGCCATCATTGTCATAAAAATGTCATTTAATTGTAACAGAAGAGCCGCGAAGCACGGCTAATGCCCGTGTCCATAGATTTACGGGGGTTAAGCGAGCAATATGAAACGCGCAATTTCAGCACTTTCGGCTATATCCGTCGCATTGGCCCTTTCCGCTTGTGGTGAGTCGGGCAATGGAGGCGGTGCTCGCGACGGCATCCGCGCCGTCGGCTCATCCACTGTCCTGCCCTTTGCGAAGGCGGTAGCCGACAAATTTGGTCAGAAAAACCCGAGCTTCAAGGCGCCCATCGTTGAATCGCAAGGTACTGGTGGTGGCTTCAAGCTGTTTTGCGCAGGCGTTGGCACTGCCCATCCAGACATTGCGAACGCCTCGCGCCGCATCAAAAAGTCAGAACTTGATGATTGCATCAAGAACGGCGTGAAGGACATTGTTGAAATTCAGATCGGAATTGACGGCATCGTATTGGCGCATGCCAAGAATGCTGCACCGCTGACCTTGAGCGAAGTCGATATCTATAAGGCGTTGGCTGCCAATCCTTTTGGTAAGCCAAACACGGCCAAAACCTGGAAAGACGTGAACCCTGCGCTGCCGGCGATTGCGATCAGCGTCTATGGCCCGCCAACATCTTCCGGCACGCGCGATGCTTTTGCCGAACTGATTTTGGAAAAGGGCTGCGACAGCGATCCGGCGATGAAGGCGCTGAAAGAAAGCGACAAGGATAAGCACAAGTCTCTTTGCACCGGCGTGCGTGAAGATGGTGCTTATGTCGATGCGGGTGAAAACGATAATCTGATCGTTCAGAAGCTCGCCGCCAATCCAAATGCGGTCGGCGTATTCGGCTTCTCCTTCCTCGAAGAAAATGCCGACAAGGTGAAGGGCGTAGCGGTGCAGGGCGTGGTCCCGACCTATGCGACCATCGCCGATTATTCCTATCCGGGTGCGCGTCCGCTCTTCATCTATGTGAAGAAGGCGCATCTGAACTCTGTTCCGGGCATCAAGGAATTCCTCGCGGAATTTGCCTCGGCCTGGGGGCCGGACGGTTATCTTGCCAAGCATGGCATGATCGCCGCACCGGAAGATGTCCGCAAGAAGAATGCGGATATCATCGCCAATCTGACGCTGCTCGACCCAGCAAGCATCAATTGATCCATCGCAGCCATCCTGCCCATCAAAGCATGGGCAGGATGACAAGAGTTTTGACCTGATATGATCCAGATCGCGATCTTTTTGGTAATTGGCCTTAGTATCCTCGGCTTTGTCGCGGGTCGTGGTCGTGCCAGTGCATTTTCGAAGGGGCGTACGGCGGCGGCTGTTCGGCCGCATAGTCGTCCTAATCATCATGGCGCGCATGTGCTGTTATGGGCGCTGATCCCGGCATTGCTGGTGGTGGCGTCGTCGATGGCGCTGGTGCCTGCGCTGGTGAATGATGCGGTGCTGTCCAGCCTGCCTGTGGCGCAACAGCCGCAAAGCCAGATGGATCGTGCGGCGTTGCTGGAAGAGGTTCGCGCGATTGCCAGCGGCCAGAGCATGGGCGGCTTTATCGAGGCCAGCCAAAGCCTGGTCCCGGCGTATAAGGTCGCCAATACCAAGTTCAACGGCATTGCGGCGGCACTTGCGGTGTTGGTCGCGGTGATTGGCGGGCTGTTCGGTTTCTCCAAGGTGCGGCCGGATTTCCGGGCGCGGACGCGGGTGGAGCGGCTGACCATGACGGTGTTGTTCATGGCCTCGCTGATCGCGATTTTGACGACCATCGGGATCGTCGGTTCGCTGTTGTTCGAATCGATCCGCTTCTTTGGCATGGTATCGCCGGTCGAGTTTCTGTTCGGCACCCATTGGAGCCCGCAGATGTCGTCGAGCGGCGCTGCTGCCGGTTCCTATGGCGCGATCCCGCTGTTCTGGGGGACGGTCTTTATCGGCGCGATTATCGCGATGATCGTGGCCATTCCCTTTGGCTTGATGAGCGCGATCTACCTCACCCAATATGCCGCGCCGAAAGTGCGCAGCTGGCTGAAGCCGATCCTGGAGTTGCTCGCGGGCGTGCCGACGGTGGTCTATGGCTATTTCGCCGCACTCACCATCGCGCCGCCGCTGCGTGATTTCGCGGTATCGATCGGCATCACCGGCGCGTCATCGGAAAGCGCCTTGGCCGCCGGTCTGGTGATGGGGGTGATGATCATCCCGTTCGTGTCCTCAATGGCCGATGACAGCATCGCCGCCGTGCCGCAGGCCATGCGCGACGGGTCGTTGGCGATGGGCGCGACGCCATCGGAAACGATCAAGCGCGTGCTGATCCCCGCGGCCTTGCCCGGCATTGTCGGCGGGGTGCTGCTCGCCGTCAGCCGCGCCATCGGTGAAACCATGATCGTGGTGATGGCTGCAGGTCTTGCCGCGAACCTCACCGCCAATCCCTTTGCTAGCGTCACGACCGTCACGACCCAGATCGTGCAGCTGATGACGGGTGATACCGAGTTCGACAGCCCCAAGACGCTTGCGGCATTTGCGCTTGGTTTGGTGCTGTTCCTTGTAACGCTGGCCCTCAACATCATCGCCCTTCGGGTCGTGAAGAAATATCGGGAAGCATATGACTGAGCCGACAACAATGAAGCGGCAGCCCACCGACTGGAGTTCGCCCGCGATGGTGCGGCGGATCAAGGGCCGCTATGCCGCAGAACGCCGCTTCAAGGCGGTGGGGCTGGTGGCGATCCTGATCTCCGTGGCGTTTCTCGCCTTTCTGCTGCTGTCGATGGCAAGCAACGGCGCGCGCGGGTTCATGCGCACCGAGGTGAAGCTGCCGATCGATTTTCCGGCGGCCGCGATCATGGTCGATCCGGCATCCTTGAACGGCACGCCGGACAAGGCCGATGAAGCCTTGGCCAGTGTCGATTTCGAAGGCCCGGTCGCGACCGCTGCCGAACAGGCTTATGGCGCAGATGGGTCGAGCTTGTTGGCGGATAGTGCGTGGATCATCGTGCGCGATGCGATCAAGGCCGACCCGACGTTGCTCAGCCGCAAGGCGGATATCTGGGTGCCAGCGTCCAGCGATCTCGATATCGCATTCAAGGGCGAGGGTGATGCCGCGTTGTTGAAGCGCGTGGACGACATGCAACAAGCGGGGGTGATCACCTCCAATTTCAACATGGGCTTTATGACCGGCGCGGATGCGACCGATCCGACGATGGTCGGCATTTGGGGCGCGTTCAAGGGGTCGTTGCTGACGATGATCGTGACGTTGCTGCTGGCCTTTCCGGTTGGCGTGTTCTCGGCGATCTATCTTGAGGAATATGCCCCGCGCAATCGCTGGACCGATTTGATCGAAGTGTCGATCAACAATCTCGCGGCGGTGCCGTCGATCATCTTCGGCCTGTTGGGGCTGGCGGTGTTTCTGGTGATCTTCCCGACGATGCGCTCTGCGCCGTTGATCGGCGGGATGACGCTGGCGCTGATGACGATGCCGGTGATCGTGATCGCGGGTCGTAATGCGATCAAGGCGGTGCCGCCATCGATCCGCGATGCGGCGCTCGGCATTGGCGCATCGCCGGTGCAGGTGGTGTTCCACCATGTGCTGCCGCTTGCCTTGCCGGGGATTTTGACCGGCACGATCATCGGCATGGCTCGTGCGCTGGGTGAAACCGCGCCGCTGCTGATGGTCGGGATGCGGGCGTTCATCTCGGCTCCGCCTGCGGGCTTTACCGATCCGGCGACGGTGCTGCCGGTGCAGATCTTCCTGTGGTCGGATGAAGTCAGCCGTGGCTTTGTCGAAAAGACCTCGGCGGCGATCATCGTCCTCCTCGTCTTCCTTCTCGCGATGAATGGCATGGCCATTTACCTGCGCAACCGTTTTGAAACCCGGTGGTGAACCAGATCATGTCCAATACTGAAAGCGCATCCACGCTCAAGATGACGGCGCGCAACGTCGACATATTTTACGGCGAAAAACAGGCGATCAACAATGTCTCCATCGATGTGTCGATGGAACATGTGACCGCGTTCATCGGCCCGTCGGGCTGCGGCAAATCGACGTTCCTGCGGACGCTGAACCGGATGAACGACACGATCTCATCGGCGCGGGTGACCGGCGACATCCGGCTTGACGGCCATGACATTTATGCGCCGGACATGGATGTGGTCCAGCTGCGCGCCCGGGTCGGGATGGTGTTCCAAAAGCCGAACCCGTTCCCGAAGTCGATCTATGAAAATATCGCTTATGGTCCGCGCATCCACGGTCTTGCCACCGGTAAGAGCGAGATGGACGAGATCGTCGAGAAATCGCTGCGCCGCGCCGGTCTGTGGGATGAAGTGAAGGACCGTCTGGCCGACAGCGGCACGGCACTTTCCGGTGGTCAGCAGCAGCGCCTGTGCATCGCGCGCGCGATTGCGGTCGATCCGGAAGTGATCCTGATGGATGAGCCATGCTCGGCACTCGATCCCATTGCCACCGCCAAGATCGAGGAACTGATCCACGAACTGCGCGGTCGCTATGCGATGGTGATCGTGACCCACAATATGCAACAGGCCGCCCGCGTGTCACAGCGCACGGCCTTTTTCCACCTTGGTACGCTTGTCGAATATGGCGAGACGTCGGACATCTTCACCAACCCGCGTGAAGAAAAGACCAAGGATTACATCACGGGCCGTTACGGTTGAGGAGCGCAGACATGCCAAGCAATACAGGACATACCGTCAAGGCGTTCGACGAAGAACTGGGCCAGCTGCGCGCCCTCATCTCCGAAATGGGCGGCCTCGCCGAACAGGCCATCAATCAGGCCATGCAGGCACTGACGCGCAGGGATAATGACGCGGCGATGCGCGTGGTCGAGAATGACCATCGGATCGACGCGCTGGAGATGGAAGTGGAGCGCCTCGCGGTCCGCCTGATCGCCTTGCGTGCCCCGATGGCGGACGATCTGCGCGAAGTCGTGGCCGCGATGAAGATCGCAGGCGTCGTCGAACGTATTGGCGATTATGCCAAGAATATTGCCAAGCGCGTGCCGCAATTCGCCGAGGCTAAGGACATTGGTCCCCTCGCGATTTTGCCGGAAATGGGCAAAATGGCGAGCGAAATGGTGCGCACCGCGCTTGATGCCTTTGCCGCACGCAGCCCGGAACAGGCGCAGGCCGTTGTCGCCCGCGATACCGCGCTCGATACTTTCTACAATAGCGTGTTCCGCGCTTTGCTGACCTATATGATGGAAAATCCGCACAATATCACGCCGTGCGCCCATCTGTTGTTCATGGCGAAGAACCTCGAACGGGTCGGTGACCATGCCACCAATATCGGCGAGATGGTCTATTTTGCCGCGACCGGTGCGCATCTCGCAGAACGCGTGCGCGGCGGCGATCTGGACGACTGATTCTCATTTTACGATCGGATTAAGCGCGCATGGCACAGCCTCGCCTCTTGCTGGTGGAAGACGATCCGGCGTTGGCCGAACTGCTCAAATGGAATTTTGAGCGGGAGAATTATATCGTCGACCACACAACGGATGGCGAGGAGGCACTGCTGCTCGCGCGGGAAGCGACGCCCGATCTGGTTCTATTGGATTGGATGATCGAGGGCCTTTCTGGGCTTGAAGTCTGCCGTCGTCTGCGTCGCTTGCCCGATACCGCCAATGTGCCGATCATCATGTTGACGGCGCGGGGCGAGGAAGAAGACCGTATTCGCGGTTTGGAAACCGGCGCGGATGATTATGTCACCAAGCCGTTTTCGCCACGTGAACTGATTGCGCGGGTGGGGGCGGTATTGCGCCGGGTCCGGCCTGCACTTTCGGCGGAAACGCTCGAATATGCGGACATCGGCATGGATCTCGTCGCCCATCGGGTGAAGCGCGGTGGCGAGGTGGTCAATCTCGGCCCCACCGAATTCCGCCTGTTGCGCCATTTTATGGAGCATCCGGGCCGCGTTTTTTCGCGCGAACGGCTGTTGGATGCGGTCTGGGGTCAGGACAGCGATATCGAAGTCCGTACCGTTGACGTGCATATTCGCCGCCTGCGCAAGGCGATCAACGAAGGCGGCAGGGCGGATATTATCCGCACCGTGCGTTCGGCGGGCTATGCGCTGGATGCTGACGGGAGCCTTTGACGGCTTGGACGCCCATCGTTAAGGCAGGCCGCATGACACGCTCTATCACCGACCTCGTCGAAGAATATGAATTTCTCGACAAAGATGATCGTTATCGACTGCTGATCGAGCTCGGGAATGAGCTGGAATCGATGCCCGATGCGCTGAAGAATGACGCGACATTGGTGCGTGGCTGTTCCGCCAGCGTGTGGATATATCCGGTCGAGGGCGAGGGCGGGGCGCTTCATTTCCTGGCCGACAGCAATGCCGCGATCACCAAGGGGATCGTCGCCTTGGTCATTTTGATGGTGCAGGACCGCCCAGCCAAAGAGATCGCCTCGATGGACATTGCGGATGCCCTTGCGCCGTTCGATCTGAAGAACCAGCTCAGTTCCAATCGGACACAGGGTATTCCCAACATGATCGCGCTGATCCGGGAAACAGCGGGCCGCTTGGCAATTTAATAGGTCCTGACCCTAAACAAGCGTTGCGCCTTTTTGCGTTTGCTTGACGCGGACTCCCCATCCGGCGCATTGTCCCGCGAGTTTCAAGAGGGCATCATGGCAAGCAGGGCACCTAATATTACCGGCGGCAATTGGCGGGCAGCCATTCGACGGGCCATTGTTCGCAGTTCGGCGTTCATCGGCGGCGTCTTCATGGTCGCGATTGCGCTGGCCTTCGCCTTTGCTTTGGCCAGCTATCATGGCAGTGATCCGTCGCTGAACACCGCAGCGGGTGGCCCGGTTGAAAATTGGCTGGGCATGCCGGGTGCATATGTGGCCGATGTGCTGCTGACCCTGTTCGGGCTGGCGGCGGCGCTGATCGTGCCTTTGTTGCTGATGATTGGGATGCGCTTGATGCGCGATCACGCACTCGGTCGGCCAAAGGTGCAGATTTTCTGGCTGCTGGGCGCGATGCTGCTGGTGGGTAGCGGCTTTGCCACGCTCGACAATAGCGCGAGCAGCAGCCTGCCCGGTGGGCGCGGTGGCGTTATCGGTATGTTGGTCGGCTGGCTCAATCATGCTGGCCTGTCGCTGATCGGCGATCTGGCGATCAGTCGCATTTTCTCGCTGGCGATATCGGCGCTGCTGATATTGTTGGGGCTGTTCTTCGTCTGGCGCGCGCTTGATGTGCAATCGGGTGAATTCGACTGGTTGTTCGGTCGCGGACGTGGTGATGATGGCGATGAGGACTGGCCGCGCGAGGAGACAACGCGCCGGGCGGAAAAGCCTGCGCCGTTACGCCGCGCGGTTGACGAGGGTGATGCCATTATCGCGCCGCCGATCATGCCGACCGTCATCAATGATCGTCCGTCCGGATCGGATCAGGTGCGCCGCAAGACCAAATCGCGGCAGGAATCGCTCGATCTGCGCGATCGTTATACATTGCCGGGGCTGGATTTGCTGTCGCCGCCGCCGCCGTCCACGGGGTTTGTCATCGATAAGGCCGCGTTGGAACGCAACGCCCGGTTGCTCGAATCGGTGCTGGATGATTTCCATGTGAAGGGCCAGATTGTCGAGGTGCGCCCCGGCCCGGTCGTGACCATGTATGAGCTGGAACCGGCTGCCGGGATCAAGGCCAATCGCGTGGTGCAGCTTGCGGACGATATCGCGCGCAACATGTCGGCATTGTCGGCCCGTGTTGCGACCATTCCGGGGCGCAGCGTGATCGGCATCGAATTGCCCAATGCCAAGCGCGAGTCCGTCTATCTCGCGGACCTTGTCGCCTCGGATGCCTTTGAGGATATGAACGCGCAATTGCCGATCATTCTCGGCAAGAATATCTCGGGCGATCCGGTCGTGGCCGACCTTGCGCCGATGCCGCATCTGTTGGTGGCAGGGACCACCGGCTCCGGTAAATCGGTCGGTCTCAACTGCATGATCCTGTCCTTGCTCTATCGCCTGACGCCAGAGCAATGCCGGATGATCATGATCGATCCGAAGATGCTCGAACTGAGCATCTATGACGACATCCCCCATCTGCTCGCCCCGGTGGTGACAGACCCGCCCAAGGCGATCCGTGCCCTGAAATGGGCGGTGGAGCAGATGGAGGATCGCTATCGCATGATGGCCTCTGTTTCGGTCCGCAGCCTTGCCGGGTTCAATGAAAAGGTGCGCGGGGCCAAGGCCAAGGGCCAGCCGCTCGGTCGCCGGGTGCAGACCGGCTATGATGCCGACAGCGGCCAGCCGATTTATGAGGAGGAACAGCTCGAATATGAACCATTGCCGCATATTGTGGTGATCGTCGACGAGCTGGCCGATTTGATGATGACGGCGGGCAAGGAAGTCGAATTCCTGATTCAGCGTTTGGCGCAAAAGGCGCGTGCCGCAGGCATCCACCTGATCATGGCGACTCAGCGGCCATCGGTTGATGTCATTACCGGCGTGATCAAGGCGAATCTCCCGACGCGGATCAGCTTTTCAGTGACCTCGAAGATAGATAGTCGCACCATATTGGGAGATCAGGGCGCGGAACAATTATTGGGCAAGGGCGATATGCTCTATATGCCGGGTGGCAAGCAGATTTCCCGCGTGCATGGCCCGTTTGTCTCTGACGAGGAGGTGCGCGCGGTTGCCGATTTCTGGCGGGCGCAGGGGACACCCGATTATATCCATGCCGTCACCGAGGAATCCGAAGACTCCGGCTATGCGATGGAGGGCGCGCCCGAGGGCGATGATAGCCCGGAAGGCCAGCTATATGCCAAGGCGGTGCAGGTCGTTGCCGAAAGTCAAAAGGCATCGACCAGCTATATCCAGCGGCAGTTGCGGATTGGTTATAATAGCGCCGCGCGCCTGATCGAACGGATGGAAAAAGAAGGCAAGGTCGGCGTCCCCGATCATGTTGGCCGTCGCGAAGTGTTGATCGACACGGATGGTCGTCCGGTCTGAAAAATAACTACGAAAAATAAATATTCATTTTGGATGTAAATTACGTTGACCTTGATGCGCAACCTGAGAAGGAATGTGCATAGCGACATTTAAATTATTTTTAGTAAGAAATTTAAATTTCTCAGGGGGGGGGCGCCAACGAACAGGTTTCGATGGCTTAACGTGAGTAAAAGTTGTGGTTTTTCAAGTTGACGACTTACCGGAGCAGCTGAAAACGTTCCGCAACGAGCTTGATGATTTGATGTTGGCATTTAACCGGCTGAAAAATCGGGGAAATAGTCGGGCCAATATCAATAATTTTGATCGGGTGCTGAATTTCTACCGTTTGGCCAAGAGCGTCGCCTCTATGCGACGGGAGCGGAACAAATTTTTCACAGCAGATCTCTTTGGGGAGCCTGCATGGGATATCTTGCTCGATCTTTTTATCGCCTCGGCGGATGAGCGGCCTATTTCCGTTACCAGTGCCTGTCTTGCATCGGGGGTGCCGCTTACCACCGCGCTAAGATGTCTTGATAATCTTGTGCGACAAGGACTGGTTGTGCGGTCTCCGGACATGCAGGATCGACGTCGGGCGATAGTGTCGCTGACCCCGAAGGGGCATGGTGCGGTAGAGGCCTGGATCGATATGGCCAATGATAAAATGGGCGCTATTTACGCCTGACCGGGTTGCGAAAAAGCCTCAAATGATCAGGCGGTTTCCTCGATCCAGCCGCCGCCCAGCACCTGTTCGCCATCATATAAGACGGCAGCCTGACCCGGCGATACGCCATAAGCCGGTTCATTGAATACCAGCCACTCGCCTTGCATGACGGCGGGGGTGGGCTTGGCCAATGATCGCACCTTGGCCATCACCGCACGCCCTTCGACATTGCCCAGCCAGTTGGGATCGGTGATGCGCGCCCGGCTGATCGCCAGCGCCTCGCGCGGGCCAACAATCACTGCTTGCTGTTCTGGCTCCAGTCGCACGACATATAAAGGCTCGACCAGTCCACCGAGTTCCAATCCGCGACGCTGGCCGACGGTATAATGGATCAATCCCTTGTGCCGTCCGAGCTCGCGCCCTTCCATGTCGAGGATGGGGCCGTCGATCCCGGCTTCCGGGCGGACCTTGCGGACGACGCTGGCATAATCGCCATTGGGGACGAAGCAGATATCCTGACTATCCGGCTTCAACGCGACGCCAAGGCCCAGTTCCTGCGCGATGGCGCGGACATCGGTCTTGGGCATGCCACCCAGCGGAAAGCGAAGATAATCGAGCTGTTCACCGGTGGTGGCGAACAGGAAATAGCTCTGATCGCGGGCCGGGTCGGCGGCGCGGTGGAGTTCGGCCCCCAATGGCCCGACCTCGCGGCGCACATAATGGCCTGTGGCGAGACAATCCGCGCCCAGTTCCTTGGCCAGTCGGAACAAATCGGTGAACTTCACCCCCATGTTGCAGCGAACACAGGGAATGGGCGTGCGCCCGCGCAGATACTCATCCGCAAATTGGTCGATCACCGATTGGCGAAAACTGCTTTCATGATCGAACACATAATGAGCGATGCCGAGTCGATCCGCCACGGCGCGCGCATCGCGAATATCCTGTCCGGCACAGCAGCTACCAGTCCGCCCCACGGCAGCGCCATGATCGTAAAGCTGGAGCGTGATACCAATGGTTTCCGCGCCTGAACGCGCGGCAAGGGCGGCCACCACCGATGAATCGACGCCGCCCGACATGGCAACGACAATGCGGCGGGCCTTGGCTGGACCTTCGAGTTGGAAAAGATCGAACATGATGGGGGCGATGTAGTGGTTCCCAGCCGCTTTTACTAGCCTGTCAAACCCGCGTCATGACTAGCAAAGACGTGCCTCTTTCCTTGGCCCTTTCCTTGACCTTTGCCCTGCCAGACCCTATTTCGCGAGATCGGATCTGCGGGGCGTGAGGCTCAGGCATTTCCCTGCCGTGTTTTTCAAGGATTTTCCATGGTTTTCGCCCGGGTTGCCAAATCGATTTTCGGTTCTTCTAACGACCGTTACGTCAAATCTTTGCGTAAGATCGTGGATCGGATCAATGCGCTGGAACCCGAAATCTCCGCGCTCGATGATGATGGGTTGAAGCACCAGACGATCAAATTCCGCGAATATCTGGCCGCCGGTCAATCGCTCGACGATATTTTGCCAGAAGCCTTCGCCACGGTGCGCGAAGCGGCGAAGCGTGTGCTCGGCCAGCGCCATTATGACGTGCAGTTGATCGGCGGCATCGTCCTGCATCGCGGCGAAATCGCGGAAATGCGCACGGGCGAGGGTAAGACCTTGGTCGCGACGCTCGCTTGCTATCTGAACGCTCTGTCCGGCGAGGGTGTTCATGTTGTCACCGTCAATGATTATCTGGCGCGGCGCGATGCGGACTGGATGGGGCAGGTCTATCGCTTCCTCGGCCTGACGGTCGGCGTGATCGTGCCGAACCTCGATGAACATGCGCGCAGAGAGGCGTATAACGCCGACATCACTTATGCGACCAACAACGAACTCGGCTTCGACNNTCGATGAAGTCGATTCGATCCTGATCGACGAAGCCCGGACCCCACTGATCATTTCGGGGCCGACTGACGATAAGTCCGAGCTATATATCGCGGTTGATGCGATCGTGAAGAATCTGTCGGCAGAAGATTATGAAGTCGATGAGAAGCAACGCTCGATCATCCTAACGGAAGATGGCACCGAAAAGGCCGAACGGCTGTTGGAGGACGCAGGTCTGCTGCAAGGCAGCAACCTGTATGATTATGAAAACACGCAGGTCGTCCATCACCTCAATCAGGCGTTGAAGGCCAATGTGATCTTCCGCCGCGACATTGATTATATCGTGAAAGACGACAAGGTCGTCATCATCGATGAATTCACCGGTCGCATGATGGATGGCCGTCGTTGGTCCGATGGCCTGCATCAGGCGGTCGAGGCCAAGGAAGGCGCGCATATCGAGCCTGAAAACCAGACATTGGCATCGATCACGTTCCAGAATTTCTTCCGCATGTATCCGAAGATCGGCGGCATGACCGGCACCGCGCTGACCGAAGCGCCGGAATTCTTCGACATTTACAAAATGAACGTCGTCACCATCCCGACCAATGTCGATGTTAAGCGCATCGATCAGGACGACGAATTCTACAAAAATGAGCAGGACAAATTCGCTGCCATCACCCAGGCGATCAAAGAGGCGTCGCTGCGCGATCAGCCGGTGCTGGTCGGCACGGTGTCGATTGAGAAGTCCGAATTGCTGTCCGAATTCCTGAAGCGGGAAGGCGTGGACCACAATGTCCTGAACGCCCGTTATCACGAAATGGAAGCCCATATTGTGGCGCAGGCGGGGCGTCTTGGCGCGGTCACGATTGCGACCAACATGGCCGGTCGCGGCACCGATATTCAGCTGGGCGGCAATCTCGAATTCCGCATTGCGGACGAGCTTGCGGGCATGGAAGACGGTCCGGAAAAGGATCAGGCCATCGCCGGGATCAAGGCCGAAATCGACGCCGAAAAGGCGCGGGTGCTGGAAGCGGGCGGTCTGTTCGTGCTCGGCACAGAACGCCATGAAAGCCGTCGTATCGACAATCAGCTGCGTGGCCGTTCGGGCCGTCAGGGCGATCCGGGCCTGTCGCGCTTCTATCTCTCGCTTGACGATGATCTGCTGCGGATCTTTGGGCCGCAGACGATGTTCGCCAAGATGATGAACAAAAATCTGGAAGATGGCGAAGCCATTGTCTCGCCATGGATTTCCAAGGCCATCGAAACCGCGCAGAAGAAGGTCGAAGCCCGCAACTACGACATTCGCAAGCAGGTCGTCGAATATGATGACGTGATGAACGACCAGCGCAAGGTCATCTATGAACAGCGCGCCGACATCATGGATGCCGATGCCGTCGATGATATTGTCGATGACATGCGCCATGAAACGATCAATGCGCTGGTGGGCGAGGCTTGCCCGCCTGAAACCTATCCGGAACAATGGGACATTGCAGGCCTGCAAGAGCGCGTGGCCGCCTGCCTCAATCTCCAGCCGCAGTTCGGTGCATGGCTTGAAGAGGATGGGATTGACCCCGAGACCATCGAAGAGCGCCTGCGCGCGATGTCGGATGAGCTGATCGCCGCCAAGATCGCAACGATTGATCCAGAGATGCGTCGCAGCATTGAAAAATCGATCTTGCTCCAGACGCTCGATCATCATTGGAAGGAGCATCTGGCGACGCTCGATGCGTTGCGTCAGGTGATCCATTTGCGCGCTTATGCGCAAAAACAGCCGATCAACGAATATAAGCGCGAAGCCTTTGCCATGTTCGAACGGATGCTGTCCGAAATTCGCGAAGGCGTGGCCCGTATCATTTCCTTCGCCCAGTTCCAGATGGAAGAACCCGCGCCTTTGCCCGCGATGCCGGACATCTTCACCACCCATTTCGACCCGCTGACGGGCGAGGATGACAGCAGCGATATCGATGCTGGATCAGGGCTTATCACCACCCGTATTCCGCCGTTGCAGCATATCCCGCTCGACAATGCGGATCTTGGAGCGGACCCGGCCAATTGGGGCGATAATATCAGCCGCAATGCGCCTTGCCCTTGTGGGTCAGGCCAGAAATTCAAGCACTGTCATGGTGCGCTTAAATAATTGAAAAATAACGATTAAATCATCGTTATTCGCTCGAAACAGCACGTTAGTATACGCTAACGTGCTGTTTTTTCATGTCTTGTAGTTAGGCAGTTGTTAGGCAACTGTTGCTGCATATTAGGCAAAGTGCACGAAAATATTCTATCTACTATACTTCATTTATCGGAATTTATATATCTAATTCAATATCTTATTCTTGCTCTATTCTGCAAATTGTGATATAATTACACCATGTTGAAACATGGTTACACTTACAGCAATGAAGAGCGTTTGCTCGACGGCAAAGTGCAACTTCAGCTTCGCAAAAGCATTTTCTATGCCCGCATCTACAAAGGAGAAGGAACACGCGGATACGTATGGAAGAGCATGAGAACACGCGATATTGAAGTAGCACGCCAGAAGGCAATGCAGTTCGCTGCTGCAATCGAATGGAAAAAAGAAAATAATATTCCGCTAGTTAGCCCAACGTTCAGTCGTGTGCTGAATGAGTATGTGGCTGTGCGTGAAGCGCAGTATGAGCGGGGAAACTATGTACGGGGCAAGCGCAAAGCTGCTGGGCAGCAAACGAGCGTGTACAATCTTTACCAGATCAAGCGCAAAGCCAAGTTCTGGCACGAGTACATGGGCAGCACGCAGATGCATAAGGTCACGAATGCGCTGCTGCGGGACTACGTGGATTGGCGCCGCGACTACTATCATCGCATGAAGCCTGAAAAGCGTCCGCGTAACTGCGCGCTTAATCCTGCTGATAAAACGCTACAGGACGAGACGGTGTTTGCGCTTTCTGTGCTGAAATGGGCTGCTGAACGTGGCTATGTGAGCGAGAGCAAGAAGCTTGATTGCTACTACAAAGCTGAACGCACTACAGCGCGCCCACATTTCACCCAGGCCGATTACGCCAAGGTAATCGACACGCTGCAAGCGCGCATTGAAGCAGCCACTTCCAAGCAACGCTACATGCGCGAAATGCTTCTGGATTACGTGCTTGTGGCGAGAGCGAGCGGCGCGCGTGTGGGGGAATTGAACAACATGCGCGAAACGGATCTGACGGAGTTTGAGGACGAGCAGGGCAGGCGTAATTACAGGTTTGCAGTGGACGGTAAGACTGGTGAGCGTGAAGTAGTGCTGTCGGCAGATGCAGCGCATGTGATCGACAGGGTGTTGGCACGCAATACGGCGATGCAGGCTGAATGGGCAGCGACAGCGCAGACAGACAAAAAGCAAACAAATCGTAAGCAGGCAGTGCATGGAAACTGGCTGTTTAGAATGGCTGACGGGAACAAAATTATCTCCCTCGTTGATCAGTTTGAGGTGGTCCCGCTTGTTTGGACAGTTTGGCGGCTGAGTTAAGCTAATCCCGGTTGTCGTTCATGCCGCCTGTTTGCTCATCAGATCATGGGGGGCATGCCCCCCATG
>DITW01000005.1:0-164 GCA_002422945.1 Sphingomonadales bacterium UBA6174
CCAATGCGCTGCTCGGCGTGTCGCTCGCGGTGGCGAAGGCGGCGGCGCAGGCCAGCGATCTGCCGCTGTACCGCTATGTCGGCGGCACCGCGGCGCGGCTGCTGCCGGTGCCGATGATGAACATCGTCAATGGCGGCGCGCATGCCGACAATCCGATCGACTTC
>DITW01000005.1:235-12062 GCA_002422945.1 Sphingomonadales bacterium UBA6174
CGGCGACGAAGGCGGCTTCGCGCCGGACTTCAAGTCGGCCGAACAGGCGCTCGACTACGTGATGCGGTCGATCGAGAAGGCCGGCTACAAGCCGGGCCTCGAGATCGCCATCGCGCTCGATCCGGCCTCGACCGAGTTCTTCAAGAACGGCGCCTATGTCTACGAAGGCGAGGGCAAGACCCGCTCGGTGTCGGAGCAGGCCCAGTATCTCGCCAAGCTGGTCGGCGATTATCCGATCGTGTCGATCGAGGACGGCATGGCCGAAGACGATTTCGACGGCTGGAAGCAGGTGACCGATCTCATCGGCAACAAGTGCCAGCTGGTCGGCGACGATCTGTTCGTGACCAACCCGGCCCGTCTTGCAGACGGCATCAAGGGTGGTCTCGCCAACTCGATCCTGATTAAGGTCAACCAGATCGGCACGCTCACTGAAACGCTCGAAGCCGTCAACATGGCGCATCGTGCGCGTTATACGGCTGTCATGTCGCATCGTTCGGGTGAAACCGAAGATTACACCATTGCCGATCTCGCGGTCGCCACCAATTGCGGTCAGATCAAGACCGGGTCTATGGCCCGTTCGGACCGGTTGGCCAAATATAACCAGCTGATCCGCATCGAGGAAGAACTGGGCGATGCCGCGCGTTATGCGGGTAAGTCGATTTTCGCGAAATAAGCCTTGAAACCGAGACTCTGGTGTGATTCACTGACCATATGACGACGCCCCGTGAAAAACTCGCTTTGCTGCGTAAGGTTGCCGGTCCCGCACTGGCCTTGCTCGTCATCGCGAATTTCGCGGGGTATGCGTTGCTCGGCTCCAATGGCCTGTTGGCGCTGACCGATTATCATGATCGGATCGCGGCCAAGCAAAAAGAGCTGATGGTGATAGAGAAGGAACGGGCGCATCTCGCCAATCAGGTGCGCTTGTTGAATCCCTCCAACGTCGATCCTGATTATGCCGATGAACTCGTTCGTAAAAAGACGGGGCAGGTGCGCAAGGATGAATTCATCATGCCGGTCAATTAAGGCCGGTTCGATGCGCCCTTAAAATTCATTGATATCATCAGATAAACGCCCCGGCCTAAAACCGGGGCGTATCGATTCTAGTTACCCATCGTCAGGAATTTATCCCGGCGCTGTTGGCGCAGCTTGGCGGGCGAGGTGCTGCCGAGCGATTTCAGTTCATCTGCAATCGCATTTTTGAGATTGTCGATCGCCAATTCACGGTCGCGATGCGCGCCGCCCACCGGTTCCGGCACGATCCGGTCGATGACACCAAGCGATTTCAACTGCGCAGCGGTGATCCGCATGGCCTCTGCCGCGTCTGCGGCCTTATCCGCCGTACGCCACAGGATCGACGCGCAGCCTTCGGGTGAAATCACGGCATAGACCGCATGTTCGAACATTAGCACCCGATTGGCCGCCGCGAGTGCAACCGCGCCGCCCGAACCGCCTTCACCGACAATCGCGGCGACCATCGGCACACCAAGCTTGATGCAGGCCTCGGTCGAACGAGCGATGGCTTCGGCTTGCCCGCGTTCTTCCGCCTGAATGCCGGGAAATGCGCCTGCGGTATCGACCAAGGTCACCACGGGAATGCCGAAACGGTCGGCCAATTCCATCAGGCGAATCGCTTTGCGATAGCCCTCCGGCTTGGCCATGCCGAAATTGTGGCGCAGACGGCTGGCAGTATCATCGCCCTTTTCATGGCCGATGACCATCACGCGCTGGCCATTGATGCGGCCCAGACCGCCGAGAATGGCCTGATCGTCGCCAAAGGCGCGGTCGCCTGCCAGCGGCATAAAATCATCGACCATCCCGGCGACATAATCGCGGAAATGCGGGCGATCCGGGTGGCGGGCGACAAGCGCCTTCTGCCACGGGCTCAGTTTCGCATAGAGATCGAATTGGAGTTTATCAGCCTTGGCCTGAAGCTTCTTGATCTCCGCATCGATATTGATCGAACCGCTTTCGCCGGTTTCGCGCAATTCCTCAATCCGGGCATGAAGTTCCGCCAGCGGCTTTTCAAAGTCGAGATAGCTGATCATGTCTGACCGCTTAAGGTTTGGGGGCTGTCTCGTCAACGAGTGGGTGTCGGCTGTTGACCAGTTCTTCGAGATGCTGCGTCCCGACATGTGTGTAAATCTGGGTCGTCGCAATGTCCGCATGGCCGAGCAGGGTCTGCAACGCACGCAAGTCCGCGCCTCCTTCCAGCAAATGGGTCGCAAAGGCATGGCGCAGGACATGCGGGCTAATGCGTTCGGGCGCGATGCCCGCTTCTGCTGCCAGCGCCCGTACAAGCTGAAACAACCGCACCCGGCTGAGAAATGATTTGCCCGAAGGGAAGAGATAAGGCGATTCGGGTGGCACCGTTTCCCGCCAGCGGATCACGGCATGACGCGCGCGATCTGAAATCGGGACGAGCCGTTCCTTGCCGCCCTTGCCGCGCAGGATGATGAACGGCTGATCGACGCGCACGGCTTCACGTGGCAGGCTGACCAATTCGGTCGCGCGCATGCCGGAGCCGTATAACAGTTCGATCAGCGCCGACAGCCGCAGGTTCGCGACATCCGGGCGTTCCGACAAGCGTTCCGCCAGCCGCTGGAAAATGGCGTTTACGTCCTCATGGCTCAACGTGCGGGGCAGGCCGCGCTGGGCGCCGGGTCGGGGCAGGGCGGCGGCTGGATCATCGGCGCGATGCCCTTCATCGACCAGAAACGCGAAAAACCGGCGCAAGGCGGATGATTTGCGCGATACGCTCGATGTCGCAAGCTCGGCCCAACTTGCCGCCAGCCGCACGAGATCGTCGCGCGTTGCTTCTGCCAGCCTGCCGCCCAGTAAGGTCGATGCGCCATTCAGGTCGGTGCGATAGGCCAACAACGTATTGCGCGCGCACCCCCGTTCCGCCGCCAGCATTTCGGCGAATTGATCGATCAGCCGCCGGTCCATCGATGACGCCGGCGTGGCGGCCTCGCTCATGTCCGGCTGATGGCCTCAACCGCAATCATCCGCGCCGCCGATTCCAGCCCGACCTGTTGAAGCGCGCGGACAATGTGAAATAGGTGATTGGCGGGAATGCCTTGCCAGCTTTTCGCCTGCATGCCGGTCGCGGCCAACAAGGCCACCGTGCCGGGCTGGCGGCGCATGGCGGCAAGCGCGATGGCCTTGCTCCATGCGCTATTTGCCGAAATATCGAGACCTGTATCGTCTATCGCGGCCTTGACCTCGGATGCGGGCAGGCGACCGAGACCGATCAACCCGGCAACCAGCATGCGCGACCGGCGGCCATCGCTGCTGTCATCGTCCGAGATGAAGTCCTTGACCCGGTTGATGCGCGTGGTCGTGCCCGTGCGCGGCATCGCCAGCGACAGCGCAGCCCAAGCCATGCTGACCTTGCTGTCTTCCATCTTGGTCAACGGCACCGCCCATTTCGCGGCCTGATTATCAAGACCTGCGCTCAGCATCGCGGGGATGATCTGATTGATATCGCCTTCAAACGCGACATGCGGCGGCAGATAGGCTGCGGCACGGGCGGTCAACAGCATCGCGGCATAACGGGTCTGATCGTCCTCGGCATCGCCCCATATCTTGCGCAGCGTATCCAGACGTTCTTCCAGGCTGCCGACATAGCAGCGGCGCAAGAGATCGCCGGGGCTGTCGACAAATTCCACAGGGTCCATGCCAAGCGCGGCGCCGGCATAAAGATCAACCAAGGTCTGGGATGAAAACACGCCCATGACAGCGGCCTTGCGCGCGGCCTCCATTTTGCTGGCGAACGGCACAAAGGGCGCGCGTGCCTGCCATGCCAAGGCGCGGGGACCGATGGTATCGAATAACGGGGCCGGAATTTCGACCGCGACCGCATTGGCCATGCCAAAACGCCAGTTCGTCAACTGATCGACCCCGGTCCATTCGATCTTCACCGCGCGGCGACCATTCACGCCTGCACCGACGACTTTTTCCGCCAGCAAGACATCGATCGAGCCATTGCCCTGTCGCATCTTCTGCCGGTCGATCAACGCAGTTGCAGTCGCGGCCTCACCGGAAAGGGCGGCGCAAATCGCCTCTGATAATTGCCATTTCGGGTCCTTGCTCACCGCCAATGCAGGCTGGACCAACGGGCAAAGCGCGGCAGGATCGGCGGTGGCGAGTGCCGCATCCGCGCCGACTTCCAGCAACTTCGGGGTAAAACGATGGACATCGACCGATTGCACCAGCGCGCGGGCGGCATCGGCCTCACCCATGCGCAGCAACAAGGCGGTACGTTCGGCGACCCAATCGGCAGGGTTGACGTCACTTGGCGTGTTGATCTGGCTCAGCAATGTGCGGCGCAACAGGATCGAGGCCCAGCGCGAGGCAATCGGCGCGTCCATGTCGTGCATCAGCGACATCAGATATTTGCCATGCAGCCCGCCAAAGGCATCCGCATTCAGTCCGCCATTGGCCGGCACCAAACGACCGATCTTATCGACCCGGCGCAAAGATGATGGCGGCATTTCATAAGTGGCCGGCTTTTCCGCAAGCGCATCTTCGCTGGCCGCCAGATCGCCGGTTTCTTCAATAACGCCCGCGACCGCAGACGCGCCTTGCGTTTCTGCTGCATTGCTTGGCAGCTTGATGTCCGGCAGGCCGGTCGGCTGGGTGCGACTTGGCGCGGCTTTCGCAGGCCCTGAAGGTTGCGCGGGGGCTTGCTCCACCGGATCGCCAAAACCTTCGGGCAGCAGTGATTCAGGATTGCCCTGACCAATTGCAGGCACACCGAGTGCGAACAGGCTGACCCCCGCCAATGTAGCAAGGGCGATAGGCACGACAGCTTTACGGCGCAAAAGTTTAGACCGCATTATTGACCGGCACATTAATCGTCTGGATCGGTTGTTCGGTATTGATGCTCGCAAAATAAAATGCGCCACCGACAATTGCCACCAGCAAAATGAGCCAAACCCAAGATGAACGCATGATGCTGTTCCCTTAAACCGAAATTTTGATCGAGACCCTTTTGCCCCAATCACTCGTCCTGTGTATAGCCCCTACAACATGACGACAGAAGACGCCCCGCTGATTGATAGCCGACTGAAAAAGCCGGACCGCCCGATTGCGCTGATCGGGATGATGGGCTGTGGCAAATCGACCATCGGCAAAAGACTGGCGGCGGCGCTCGATATACCATTTATTGATTCGGACCATGCGATTGAGGATGCGGCGGGCTGCACCATCCCGGAAATCTTCGCGCAATATGGCGAGAGCGAGTTTCGCGATGGCGAACGCCGCGTGATCGCCCGTCTGGTCGATGGCCAGCCCAAGGTGATCGCGACTGGCGGCGGCGCATTCATGCAGGCGGAAACGCGGCAATTGTTGCTGGATAAGGCGATTGTGATCTGGCTCGATGCCGAATTGGACACATTGGTCGAACGCGTGGGCCGTCGGGCAGGCCGACCGTTATTGGACGGCAAAAACCCGCGCGATGTGCTTGCAAACCTGCTGAAAGAGCGCAACCCGGTCTATGCACAGGCCCATATCCGTATTCCGAGCAAGCCCGTGCCGCATGAAGCGGCCGTCCGGGCCATTGTAGAGGCTCTAAACCTGTATGACAGCTGAAACAAAGATCGTGCCGGTCGCACTTGGTGGCCGCAGCTATGACATTCATATCGAAGCAGGCGCGATTGATCGTGCGGGCGTTTTGCTGGCTCCCTTTATCAAACGGGGCCGCGCGATTGTTATCACGGATCGCAATGTCGCCGACCTGTGGCTGGATCGCCTGACAGCGTCGCTTTGCACGACAGGTGTCACGGTCGAACCGATCATCCTGCCCGCAGGTGAAAGCACCAAAAGTTGGGCGCAACTGGAGGCATTGACCGACCGATTGCTGGATTTTGGGGTCGAGCGTTCGGACGCGATCATCGCGCTTGGCGGCGGCGTGATCGGCGATCTCGTCGGCTTTGCGGCAGCGATCCTCAAGCGCGGCTGCGATTTTATCCAGATCCCCACCACCTTATTGTCGCAAGTTGATAGCAGCGTCGGCGGCAAAACCGCGATCAACAGCAAGGCGGGCAAGAATCTGATCGGGGCCTTTCATCAGCCGGTCCATGTCCTGATCGACCCTGATGTGCTGGATAGCCTGCCAATTCGCGAAGTGCGGGCGGGCTATGCCGAGGTCATCAAATATGGCCTGATTGGGGATAAGCAGTTCTTCGATTGGTGCCTTGAAAATGGCGCGAAATTGCTGGCGGGCGATGATCAGGCACGGATCTATGCGATTGCGATGAGCGTCGCGGCCAAGGCGGCGGTGGTGGCCGCAGACGAACGCGAAACGCTGGATCGCCGCGCCTTGCTCAACCTTGGCCATACATTCGGCCATGCGTTGGAGGCGGAAATGGGCTTTTCCAGCCGTCTGCTGCATGGCGAGGCGGTCGCCGTCGGCATGGTGCTGGCCTTGCGCTACAGCGCGCGGATCGGGATTGCGACAATGGAGGAGGCGGACCAGCTAGCCGCGCATTTCCGCAGCCTCGACATGGCTTATGACCTTGCGACATCCGGCGTGCGGGCCAGCGGCGCGACATTGGTTGAACATATGCTGCATGACAAGAAGATGACCGGCGGCAAACTGCCATTCATCCTGTGCCACGGTATTGGCGATGCGCGGGTGGAAAAGGGCGTGGATCTCGCCGATGTCACGGCGTTCCTCGACGCTGAGGCATAAAGCTACAAACGCCGCGCGTTCCAGAGGAGCGCGAGCCATCCAAGCACCAGCATTATCCCGCCAATCGGCGTGATCGCGCCGAGCCAATGCGGTGCGCCCAATGCCATTGCATACAGCGTGCCCGCGAACAGCCAACCACCGCCGACAAACATCGCGAGTGTGATGTTGTGCGGGCGGCTGCCCTTCGCGCCCAGCAATAGCGCCAGTGCTATTCCCAGATGCAGCAGTTGATAGGATGACCCGGTTCGCGCCCATTCCGCCGCTTTGCCGCTAAGACCATGCGCACCGAATGCCCCGGCAAGAACCGCGAGCGCGCCGGTTAGACCGATCAGCCGCAGCCAATTCATTCGCGTCATAGATCATGTCCTTGCAGGGCCTCTGCCATCGCCGCGGCCAATGCCTCGAACGGCAGGCGGATAGATGCGTGTCGCGCCACATGGGGGCGGGCGGGGGCGAATATCTCCAACCCCGGCCATGTGCCCGGATCGTCGCGCTTGCCTGCGAGAAAATCGGCCAGCGCATCGCGCGTGGCCTCAATTTCGGCCAAATCCATGCCAATGGCGGTCGCCCCCATCAAGGCTGCTGACGCCTGACCAAGGGCGCAGGCGCGGACTTCTTGGCCCAACGCCGAAATGCGACCATCGGGGGTGAGCGACACATCGACGACAATCCGGCTGCCGCAGACCGGGGATCGCCGTTCCGCCGTTGCCTGTGGCGCATTCAGCCGTTGATGATGGGGGATGTTGGTGGCGAGACGCAAAATGTCCGCATTATAGAGCGGTGCGCTCATAGCAGATCTTTGATCAGGCTCTTTGCAATGTCGCCATTGGACTTGCCCTCGGTGTCTGGCGTCACGTCTTCTTGAGACGTCGCTGCGGATGTGTCAGACTTGCCCTTGGATTTCGACTTGCCCTCGCTGCTCCCGTTGCGGCGATGGTCGACAAAATCGATGATCGCACGGCTGCTCGCTTGCAACAGCGGATAGGTTTTGGATGAGGATATCCATTCAGGCCGTTCGGAATCGCCGCCCCAGATGATGTCGGTGCCGAGATTGCCGACCAGATAGATCAATGTCGCCGCAATCAGCCCCTTGATTGCGCCAAAGCCAACGCCCAACACCCGATCAAATGGTCCCAACAGGCTTTCCCGCGTCCCTTGGCCAAGCCTTCGGGCGATATAACGTCCGAGCCCACCGACCACGACCACCACTGCCGCAAACGCCACCACTGATGCCGCGCTATGATTTGCGTCGGTAACGCCCTCTAATTTGCTGGTCAGCGGTTCATGCAGGAATTTCAGCCCGACAATCACCAGCCCCCATGCGGCCAGCGACAGCGCCTCCTGCACAAAGCCGCGCATAAATCCCATGAAGGCACCAAAGCCCATCAAGAGGATCAGGATCATGTCGAGTGCAGTGAATTTGGCCATCGCGTTTTCTCTAAGCCCGCCCCAATATTCCGTCAACGAGACGATCAAGCCTTCCAACTGCGTCCAATGTCAAGCTTGCGCCCTCGCTGACGGTGCCGGACGGCAGATAGGCGCGTTCGAATCCGAGCTTGGCCGCTTCCTTCAAACGCAAATTGCCATGCGCCACCGGCCTGATTTCGCCCGAGAGCGCCAATTCGCCAAAGGCAATGCTGGTCGCGGGCAGGGGGCGTTCGCCCAAGGCTGATACCAAGGCGGCGGCCACCGCGAGATCGGCCGCAGGATCGGTAATGCGATAGCCACCGGAGATGTTGAGATAGACTTCGCAGGTGGAGAAATTAAGGCCGCAGCGTGATTCCAGCACCGCCAAGATCATCGCCAGACGCCCGCTATCCCAGCCGACGACCGCACGGCGCGGTGTTGCGCCGCTCGCTAATCGAACGGTAAGTGCCTGAATTTCCACCAGCACAGGTCTGGTCCCTTCCAGCGCCGGAAAAACCACCGCGCCCGCGACCGATTCCCCGCGCTGGGTAAGAAACAGAGAGGAAGGGTTGCCGACCTCATCCAGCCCGCCCTCGTTCATCGAGAACACGCCGATTTCTTCGGTCCCGCCAAAGCGGTTCTTGATCGCGCGTAAAATCCGATATTGATGGCTGCGCTCCCCCTCAAACGCGAGCACCGTATCGACCATATGTTCCAACACGCGCGGCCCTGCGATGGTGCCGTCCTTGGTCACATGGCCGACCAGCACCAGCGCGGTGTTGCGCTCCTTGGCAAAGCGGATCAATTCTTGCGCCGAGGCGCGGACCTGGCTGACGGTGCCGGGTGCGCCCTCGATCACGTCGGAATGCATCGTCTGAATCGAATCGATAATCAGCAGGTCGGGCGCGGGCGCAGCCTCCAGTGTGGTTAGAATGTCGCGCACCGAGGTGGCGCTCGCGAGTTGCACCGGCGCATCGCCAAGGCCCAGCCGCATCGCGCGCAGCCGCACCTGATTGCTCGCCTCTTCGCCGCTGATATAGACGACATTGCCGCCCGCGCGGGCAATCCGCGCCGCCGCCTGCAACAATAAGGTGGATTTGCCGATGCCGGGATCGCCGCCGATCAAGATCGCCGAACCCGCGACCAATCCACCGCCCAAGGCCCGGTCGAATTCACCGATGCCGGTCGGGCAGCGCGGCGGCAACGGGGTTGGCACATCCAGACCGGACATCTGGATTTTCTGGCCACCGGCGCGGAGATGATGCTTGGCGGCAAAGGGGGTGGCAGCGGCAGGCGATTCTTCGCTCAGTGAATTCCACGCGCCGCAATCCGCGCATTGCCCCTGCCAACGAAGCGTGACCGACCCGCATGCAGCGCAAACATAACGTTTTTGAACCTTTGCCATCCGTCAGCGATAGCAGAACAATAAGGGAACGAAAAGCCGATTTATTTCGCTTTCGCCGCATCCTTTTTCGCCTGCATCGTCTTGCGGAAACGGGTGGCCCAGCCGCTGCGTTCGCTCTGCTCGCCACGCGCAACCGCCAATGATCCGGCCTCGACATTGCGGGACAGCACTGACCCCGCGCCAATAATCGCGCCCTCGCCAATATTGACGGGGGCGACCAGCGCGGAGTTCGAGCCGATAAACGCATGCTTACCGATCACGGTCTTATATTTGAAGAAGCCGTCATAATTGCAGGTGATGGTGCCTGCGCCGATATTTGCCTTCTCGCCGACGTCCGCATCGCCGATGTAGGACAGGTGATTGGCCTTTGCGCCCGCGCCGAATGTCGCGTTTTTGACCTCGACAAAATTGCCGATCTTGGCTTTTTCCCCGATCTTCGCGCCTGGACGCAGCCGCGCATAAGGACCGACTTCCGCGCCCGCAGCAATCGTCGCGCCTTCGATATGGCTGAAGCCGCGGATCGTGACATTATCGGCGATGGTGACGCCGGGGCCAAAGAACACCTGCGGCTCGATCACCACATCGCGCCCGACCACGGTATCATGGCTGAACCACACGGTTTCAGGTGCAATCAGGGTCGCGCCATCGGCCATCGCCTGTTGGCGGCGGCGATCCTGCCACGCACGTTCGACAATCGCGAGTTCGGCGCGGCTGTTGATCCCCGCGACCTCATAAGCCGCCGCCTCGATCACCGCCGACGAGCGTCCGTCCGCCAGCGCGATCATCACGATATCCGGTAGATAATATTCCTTGGCGGCATTATCATTGCCGACGCGATCCAAGAGCGGCCACAGATCCTCGGCGCGGAGCGCCATCAGCCCACTATTGCACAGATTAACCGCGCGTTCGGCAGAGTTCGCGTCCTTATATTCGACCATCTTGACGATCCGCCCATCCTCATCGGCGACGATCCGGCCATAAGCCAGCGCATCATCCGGGCGGAAACCAAGCACGACGACCGCCGGGCTGTCATCCGCGTGCAGCCGTTCGATCATCCGCGCCATCGTATCGGCGCTGACCAATGGCACATCGCCAAACATGATCAGCACATCGCCGGTAAAGTCCTTGAGTGCCGCTTGTGCCTGTTGCACCGCATGGGCTGTGCCGAGCTGCGGCTCCTGCGTCGCGAAATCAGCACCGGTTCCGGCGAGCGCGCTTTCCACCTGTTCGCGCCCCGAACCCGTGACGATGATCTTGCGGGCTACATCAAGGCTATCGAGATTGCCGAGCAGATGCGCGACCATCGGATGACCGGCCAGCGGATGCAGCACCTTGTGCAGGTCGGATTTCATGCGGGTGCCCTTGCCTGCGGCGAGGATAATGGCGGCAAGCGGGTGGTCGACGGACATCGGCAGAACACTTTCTAGATAAGCACAAGCTTGAACGGATATTGTATCACCCCATCTCTGTCATCAAATTCTTGCCAATTCCATCGCTTCCGGGGCATGGGTCTCGTCATGACACAGGCATTTCCTTTTCAGATCGTCGGTTTCGACCTTGATGGCACCCTATTGGACACGAGCGGCGATCTTGCCGCCGCGATGAATCACGCGCTCAATCATGTCGATCGGCCATCCGTGCCGGTTGATGAGGTGCGCCATTTGGTCGGGCGGGGCGCGAAGGTCATGCTCGAACGCGGGCTGGAACGCACGGGCGGCATGGATGATGCGCTATTGGCGGTCGCGCTGCCTGCGCTGCTGACTTATTATGAGGCGAATATCTGCGTTGAAACCCATGCGTTTGACGGGATGGAAGCGGCGCTGGATCGCCTGACCGAGCGCGGGGTGACGCTCGCGGTCGTAACCAATAAATATGAACGCTTCGCGGTGAAATTGCTGAACGAGATCGGGCTGGCCAGTCGCTTTGCCACGATCATTGGCGGCGATACCATGGGGCCGGGAAAGGCCAAGCCCGACGCCGCACCGATCCATGAAATGATCGCCCGCTGCGGCGGTGGTCGCACGGCCTTTGTCGGCGATAGCACCGCGGACACGGGCGCAGCCCGTAATGCCGGGATTCCGTCCATCGGGGTAGGCTTCGGCTTCTTGAACGGCACATTGGCCGATCTACAGGCGGATGCGACCATCGATCATTTCGATGAATTGCACGATTGCCTGATCCGGCTGGGCTAAGCCCATAAGAAAAACCCCGCCCGGTTGGGAAACCGGACGGGGCCTTTCAGTGACTTGTTTGAAGTTCAGACAACGCCATGCGCGAGCGCCGCCAACAGCAGCAACGCGACGATGTTGGTGATCTTGATC
>DITW01000059.1:0-57393 GCA_002422945.1 Sphingomonadales bacterium UBA6174
GCCGGCGCCGAGCTTCGTGGTCGACCAGGGAATCCCCACCGACGCGCTCGTCGCGCAGGTGGTGGTCTCCAAATATGCCGATCATTGTCCGCTCTATCGCCAGTCCGGCATCTACGCCCGTCAGGGCATCACCATCGAGCGTTCGGTGTTCGCCGACTGGGTCGGCCGCGCCGCCTGGTGGCTGGCGCCGGTCCATGCGCATCTGATGGCCGAGCTCAAGAGCTCGACCAAGCTGTTCGCCGACGAGACGGTGATGCCGGTGATCGCGCCACCGAAGACGGGACGGACCAAGACCGGCCAGCTGTGGACCTATGCCCGCGACGACCGGCCCTGGGGCGGAACGGCGCCGCCGGCGGTCGCCTATGTCTATGCACCCGACCGCAAGGGCAGCCGTCCGGTCGAGCATCTCGACGGCTTCACAGGAATCCTCCAGGTCGACGCCTATGCCGGATACAACAGGATCGGCAGCGGCAATACGGTGACGCTCGCGCTGTGTCTTGCGCACGCGAGACGCCCGTTCATCGACTTCGCCGACAAGGAACCGGTTGCCGCCGAGATCCTGCGTCGGTTCGCGGCCATCTACAGGATCGAGGACAAGGTGCGCGGCCAGTCGCCGGAAGCGCGGCTCGCGGTGCGCCGCGCGGAGAGCCGCCGATCCTCGATGAACTCCACGCCTATCTGACGGCCAACAAGCGCCGGTTCAGCGTCAAGGGCAAGATGTTCAAGGCAATCAACTACGTCCTCAGCCACTGGGACGGACTCACCCGGTTTATGGACGACGGGCGCGTCGAGCTCGACACCAATGTGGTCGAACGCTGCATCAAGCCTCAGGCCCTGACGAGAAAGAACAGCCTGTTCAGCGCAACCCACGAAGGAGCCGAGAACTGGGCGGTCATCGCGAGCTTGCTGCAGACCTGTCGCCTCAACGACATCGATCCGTTCGCCTGGACCTTGGCCACGCTCACGAAGCTCGCCCAGGGTCATGGCAACAAGGACCTCGACCAGCTCATGCCCTGGAACTTCTCCAAAACCGCCGCCTGACAGCACCGCCGATCATCGCCGCCCTCGGCCCGCCGGACAACGTGGGCTCCAACCGCCGCTCACCGGAGATCGGCCATCGGACCAGCTTTGGGCATTGGGAAGGCGACCTGGTGGCTTTCCGCCAGGAATTTGGCAAAGCGAACCTGACATCCCTGGTCGAACGGCGTAGCCGATTTACGATCCTGACGCGCAATCCGAGCCGTCAATCGGCCGGAGTAATGGCTGGTATCGACAGGGCGTTGAAGGCCCTGCCCCCTTCCCTTCGCCAAAGTATAACTTTCGACAGGGGGACGGAATTTGCCACCTTTCTGACCCTGCAAGAGAAACTTGGCATGACCAGCTATTTCTGCATGCCATCGGCACCATGGCAAAAGGGCAGCGTCGAAAACAGCAACGGCCGGATACGGCGCTTTCTGCCGCTCGATACGGACATTGCGCTGGTGTCGGACAAAGAGCTTCAGGAGTTGGTCGATCGGCTCAACAACACGCCCCGCAAATGCCTCGATTATCGAACGCCGCAGGAGGTGCTGGGCGAGCAGATTGCCATCCTTCGGGCAGGGTAAATTTGGTCAGCCAGGGTTGGGGCGAGCCCCAACCCTGGCTGAAGTGTTATGCTAGCCACGGAAGTCGCACTTCGAATGGAAACCGCAAGCGCTAAATAGAAATGACACCCCTCTGCTAGATAGAGATGACACCCTCGGGTGTCGTTGGTGAGCGCGGCGTCATGGTTCTCCCTATGGTTGGGAGGACCAGGCAATGACGGTGCTCCGCCTCGATCGTGCGCTTTGCGCCGCGTCGATCCGTAAAAATAATCTGAATCATCATCCTGCCTTTATCGCCAGCCGATCGGCGTGCCAACGCAGATGATCGACCATGAAGGTGGAGATGAAATAATAGCTGTGATCATAGCCCGGCTGAATACGAAGCGTCAGCGATATGCCCGCTGCGCTACAGGCTTCTTCCAGCAGATGCGGCTTGAGTTGCTCGGCCAGAAACGCGTCGGCTTCGCCTTGATCGACCAGCAGGTCGGCGATTCCAGCACCATCTTCGATCAACGCCACGGCATCATGCTTGCGCCATGCCGCCACGTCGTCACCCAGATAACCGGTAAGCGCCTTCTGCCCCCAAGGCACCTGGGAGGGTGCGACGATCGGCGAGAAAGCCGACGCCGCCTTGAAGCGATCGGGGAAGGATAGGCCGATGGTGAGCGCACCGTGCCCGCCCATGCTGTGTCCCATGATCGACTGCCGATCCATGTCGGCAGGAAATTGCTCTGCGATCAGCGCCGGCAGTTCCTGCGTAACATAGGTCCACATGCGATAATGCGGCGCGAACGGTTCCTGCGTCGCATCGACATAGAAGCCCGCGCCAAGACCAAAGTCGTAGGCGCCTGCCGCATCGTCCGCCACCCCCTCACCGCGCGGCGACGTGTCGGGCGCCACGAAAATCAGACCCAGTTCCGCGCACAAGCGGCGAAACCCGCCTTTCTCGGTCACATTGGCGGGCGTGCAGGTCAGGCCCGAAAGATACCAGACCACCGGCAATCTGGCACCCGCCTCATGTTCGGGCACATAAACGGAGAAGGTCATGTCCGTGCCGGTGGCGGCAGAAGCGTGTTTATACACGCCCTGCACGCCCCCAAAGCTACGGCTCGTCGATATCGTTTCGAGAGCCATGTCCTGCCTTACGCGTCGATGAAGGTGTAGGTGCAGACCTTGTTGCCGGCCGGATCCCGCAAATATGCGGCGTAGGCACCAGGCAGATGTCCACGCGCGCCCGCCGCGCCCTCGTCGGTTCCGCCATTGGCCAGGCCTGCGGCGTGGAAGGCATCGACTTCTTCCGTGGTCGCGGCTGCAAAGCCAATGGTTGCGCCATTGCTCGATGCCGCTTCGCCATTGCCGGGCTTGGCAATGATGAACGCCGGCTTGTCCTTGCCGTAAAGGACCCAGCCATTGCCGAAGGGACCGAGATTGTTCACGCCCAATGCGCCCAGAGCCGCATCGTAGAATTTCACCGATGCCTCGACGTCGTTTGCGCCAAGGAATACGTGCGAAAACACGCTGTCGCCTGAAATAACCGCCATAATCTCTCTCCTTTGAAAAACCGTTTTGTTCAGAACACCACGACCGAACGAATGCTCTTGCCCGCGTGCATCAGGTCGAATGCGGTGTTGATCTCCTCCAGACCCATGACATGGGTGATCATCGGGTCGATCTCGATCTTGCCGGTCATGTACATATCGACGATCTTGGGCACGTCGGTCCGGCCTTTCGCTCCGCCAAAGGCTGTGCCGCGCCAGTTGCGGCCGGTAACGAGCTGGAACGGGCGCGTCATGATCTCCTTGCCCGCTTCGGCCACGCCGATGATGATCGATGTGCCCCAGCCGCGATGGCAGGCTTCCAGCGCGGTGCGCATCACATCGGTGTTGCCGGTCGCGTCGAACGTATAGTCGGCGCCGCCGTCGGTCATCTCGACGATCTGCGCCACTGTCTCTTCGCGCGACAGGCCCCTGGAATTGAGGAAGTCTGTCATGCCGAACTTGCGGCCCCATTCCTCCCGATCGGGATTGATATCGACGCCGATGATCTTGTTTGCGCCAGCCAGACGCGCGCCCTGGATCACGTTGAGGCCGATGCCGCCCAGGCCGAAGATGACGACATTGTCGCCCACCTGCACCTTAGCCGTGTTGATGACCGCGCCGACGCCGGTGGTGACGCCGCAGCCGATATAGCAGCTCGACTGGAACGGCGCGTCCTGGCGGATCTTCGCCACCGCGATCTCGGGCAGAACGGTGAAGTTGGAAAAGGTCGAGCAGCCCATATAATGGAAGATTGGCTGGCCCTTGTAGGAAAAGCGGGTCGTGCCGTCGGGCATCAGCCCCTTGCCCTGGGTAGCGCGGATCGCGGTGCACAGGTTGGTCTTGCCCGACAGGCAGCTTTTGCACTGGCGGCATTCGGGGGTGTAGAGCGGGATGACATGATCGCCGGGCTTGACCGAAGTGACGCCGGTCCCGACTTCGCGCACGATGCCCGCGCCTTCATGGCCCAGGATCGAGGGGAAGATACCCTCACTGTCGAGGCCGTCGAGTGTATAGGCGTCGGTATGGCAGATGCCCGTCGCCATGATCTCAACGAGCACTTCACCTGCTTTTGGTCCCTCAAGATCGAGTTCGACAATTTCAAGCGGCTTCTTTGCCTCAAATGCGACGGCAGCACGGGTTTTCATTTGGCGTTCCTCAGATCCTGTCTGAAATTCGCTCTATCATTGCGCCTGCAGCAGGTTAATATGGTTTGTCCGCAATAGACTATGTCATGAGAGGGATAATATGTCGAAGTGGGACGGTATCGATGAGTTCATAGCGGTCGCGACCACCCGTTCCTTCACGCGCGCAGCCACGCTCGTCGGTATGTCGCCGACACACATCAGTCGATCGATCATCGCGCTCGAACGCCGGGTACAGGCGCGCCTGTTCCACCGTACAACCAGGACCGTGCGCCTGACTGACACCGGCCAGACCTTTTTCGAGCGGTGTGAGAGAATGGCGCAGGAGCGCGACGAGGCCATAGCGCTGATAGGCGAACAGGGAGAGCCCCAGGGCCAGTTGAGAGTGACCTGCTCCACCGCAATGGGCGAGCGCTTCGTGGCACCGATCATCCGACGCTTCGCCATGCATCATCCCAAACTCAACGTCACCATCGATCTCTCGAACCGGGTGGTCGACCTTTTAGCCGAAGATTATGATCTCGCCATCAGAACGGGTCATATTTCCGACCCCCGTCTCATTGCGACTCAGGTCGCGTCTCGCACCCTCTACACATGTGCGGCCCCGAGCTATCTCGCGCATGCCGGCACACCAACAGAAGTTGCAGACCTCCAAAGCCATGAATGTATCACCGGGTCGAGTTCCACTTGGCATTTCTTGGCTGACGGCAACGAATATCTGCATCATCCCAAGGGACGGTTTCGCTGCAACAGTGGCCATGCGGTCGTGGAAGCCTGTATTTCGGGGCTTGGCATTTGCCAGTTGCCGGATTTCTACATTCTACCGCCTCTCAAACATGGGATGGTCGAGATTCTTCTCGACGAATTCCGGCCTCCAGACGAACCGATCTGGGCAGTTTATCCACGGCGCTCTCACCTCATTCCTAAGGTGCAGAGCGTGGTAGAGTGCCTGCGGCATGAGCTTGCTGCGGCCATGAATTGATGGCGAACGCTCCAACCCATGCGACATGGGCGACCGGTCCGCTCCGCGAATGGCGATATCGGTCACATATGGAGCCGCGATGCAGCCTTCCGGACGGGGTCGACGCAGTCAGACCCGACCGCGACTCTACCGCACCTTGCGAAAAGCCCAGCGGACCGCAAGCTGCATGCGCGCTCCTGCTCAATAAACGCAAGGACCGTCATGTTTCTGCGCCCCAACTCGGACATGTCCAATCGGCAACCGCACGAGTCCATGCTGGTGATAATCGTCTCCTGCATTTCCTGCAGGCAGAGCGTTGTATTTAGAGTTTGGGATCTGGCATTTCGCCGATCGGGCCTAACGCCTATCGCGTATGGACGGCAGGCCGCGTTTTGGCCCACGATGGTTTATTGTCTATCGTCGATCAAGCTCTGCACAATGGAAGGATCGGCCAAAGTCGAAGTGTCACCCAATGAACTGAAATCGCGTTCCGCAATCTTGCGGAGAATACGCCGCATTATCTTACCCGATCGTGTCTTGGGTAGCGCTGGCGCAAACTGAAGAGCGTCAGGGGTCGCGATGGGTCCGATTTCGCTGCGGATCCATTTTTTTAGATCACCTGCTAACTCATCGGAAGGCTTCACGCCGGTATTCAGGGTCACATAAGCGTAAATCCCCTGCCCTTTGATGTCGTGGGGAAAACCCACAACAGCGGCCTCTGCGACCATTTTGTGGAGAACCAGAGCGCTTTCGATTTCGGCTGTTCCGATGCGATGGCCAGATACATTTATGACGTCATCGACCCGGCCAGTGATCCAGTAATAACCGTCTTCGTCGCGCCGGGCACCGTCGCCTGTGGTGTATTTTCCTGGAAAGGCTGAAAAGTAGGTCTCGAAAAAGCGGCCATGGTCGCCCCATATCGAGCGCATCTGTCCAGGCCAGCTGCGCGCGATCACAAGATTGCCTTCGGCCTCCCCTTTTAGTACCTCTCCCTCACCGCTCACAATTCGAGGCTCTACGCCGGGCATAGGCAAAGTCGCGCTGCCCGGCTTGAGTCTAGTGGCGCCCGGCACAGGGGCAATCATCACGCCACCCGTTTCTGTTTGCCACCAAGTGTCCACGATAGGACATCGGCCCTCCCCCACGACTTCGTGATACCAGCGCCAGGCCTCAGGGTTGATCGGCTCGCCAACCGTGCCGAGCAGACGAAGCGAGCTACGATCGGTGGCCGCAACAAATTCGTCCCCCTCCTTCATCAATGAACGCAGGAGGGTCGGAGCGGTGTAGAGAGTTTTCACCTTATGGCGATCGACGACCTGCCATATCCGACTAGGTGTCGGCCAATTGGGTACGCCTTCAAACATGAGCGTTGTCGCACCATTGGCGAGTGGTCCGTAGATTATATAACTGTGACCTGTAACCCAGCCAATGTCGGCAGAACACCAATAGACCTCGTCTTGCCGATGATCGAATACCAGTTCGTGCGTAAAGGCCGCCCAGAGCAGGTAACCACCCGTTGAATGCAACACGCCCTTGGGCTTGCCCGTCGACCCGCTAGTGTACAATATGAATAAGGGGTCCTCGGCAGCCATAGGCTCTGGCGGACAGAAAGCTTCGACCTGCTCCGCCGCCTCGTGTAGCCATTGATCGCGCGTGGAATCGAACGAAACTTTTGACGACCTCTTCGACGAATCCCTTCACCAGCACTTCCTGAAAGGCATAGGTCGTCGGCACCGAATAATCGTTGGCCCGGTATCGCACGAACGCCATCGACGACACGCGCGCCGCCCGCTTCTCGCAAGGCTCGAGCGGCACCGTCGGCAACCGGCATATTTTCAGCATTGTCTCGCGGCCTATAAGCCCGAATATACCTGTACGCCGGTTCCCGGTCCGATCACGCTGCCTCCACGCAGCGGATGAGCCGGGTCAGGGTGATGCGCCGGCACGGCTCGGCCGTCGTTCCGCTCTGCGCCAACACGATCTCAACTTCACGCAGCTTGCCGATAATCTCTTCCGGCTTGTGCTTCTTGCTCGGCATTCGTCGTCCCTTTCGTTGACCTGAGCCCTTGGAACTGGTCCATTTTTTGTGAGAAATTCCCGGTTAGGTTTGGCGGTCGCCGGACGAGGGAATCCACGGATGAAGAAATCGAGGTTTAGCGAGCAGCAGATCGCGTTCATCCTCAGACAGGCTGAGGATGGCACGACGGTGGAGGAAGTCTGCCGGAAGGCAGGCATTTCGATCCAGACTTACTACCGATGGCGCAGCAAATATGGGGGGCTGATGCCGTCGGAGATGAAGCGGCTGAAGGTTCTCGAGGAGGAGAACGTTCGGCTTAAGCGCTTGGTGGCGAACCTGAGCCTGGACAAGGAGATGCTGCAGGACGTCATCCGCCGAAAAATGTAGGGCCTGGTCGAGCCCGGGAGATCGTCGGCTATTTGCAGGCGAGCTACCAGGTGAGCGAACGGCGAGCCTGCGGCGCGTTTCCGATCAACCGATCGACCCAGCGCTATCAGTCCCGCCGCCTCGATCAGGCCGGTCTCAAGATGCGGATCAAGGAGTTGGCTGCGACCCGTGTTCGCTACGGGTACCGACGCATCCATGTACTGCTCCGGCGTGAAGGCTGGGAGGTCAATCATAAACGCACCCACCGCCTGTATCGCGAGCTTGGTCTTCAGCTTCGCAACAAGACGCCTAAGCGCAAGGTGAAGGCGAAGCTGCGGGACGATCGGGCTCCGGCGACAGCGCCGAACGAATGTTGGTCGATGGACTTCCTGTCGGACCAGCTGTTCGATGGACGCAAGATCCGCGTGCTGTCGATCATCGACAACTTCACGCGGCTATCGCCGGCGCTCGACGTGCGGACGAGCTACCGTGGCGCTGACGTAGTCGATACGCTCGACCGTGTGGCCGCGACATACGGGCGCCCGAAACGGATTCGTCTGGACAATGGTCCGGAGTTCATCTCGAAAGACCTCGATCTATGGGCCTATCAGCACGACGTGGTGCTGGACTTCAGTCGGCCTGGCAAGCCGACCGACAATGCCTTCGCCGAAGCCTTCAACGGCCGGGTCCGAGCAGAGTGCCTCAATGCTTTCTGGTTCTTGAGCTTGGACGATGCGCGGGTAAAATGTGAGGCGTGGCGGTGCGATTACAATGAGCACCGTCCGCACAGCTCCCTCGGCAACCAAACCCCGATGGAGCGCGCCTTTGCATCAGGGCAGGCATGCCTNNGGACCACTCAGGCGGGGGCAGATCAAGGAGCTAGCCACCCTAATTACAGGTTCGCTCTTTATGTTATATAATGCATATCATATGAATGTTTTTAATGCCAGATTAGTCATACTGGCGGCGATGGGGGTTTTGGCTGTGCTGGCGGTGGGCCATGCCAGTAAGTTCCCATTTATGGAACGCCCAACCTGCAATGGTCAGGACACCAAGGTAGTCGTGATGCAAGTTGCCCGCCAATATGGCTTGATCCGCCAAGCGCGCGTGCCACATGTCACGTCATTTGATCCGAACCGTGAAAACGACCTATGGTATCATATCGATCATATCCGGACCCGTCAGGATTTGTCTTCCGCCGGGGCCAAGATTTGTTCCGCACGGTTGACGATCACCCATAGAGGCGATGTCAGAATCACTAGAAATCTTGTCTATGCTGTGGGCAAGGATGATCTGGGACGACTTGCCATCGCCTTGATGTAACCTCGATCACGCCCTGCCTGATGCTGACGAAAAGGCGACAGATGCAGGCTTGGCCGTCAGATCAGATTTTGCCTGATGCGCCGATATCCACTGCGATAGTTCAACATGTTGTTTGTTCAGGAATTCTCTTACCTGATCATTCAATCTATGTATTTTCTTCCGTTTATCGCCTTCATCGACCTCTACCGTAACGATGCCGATATCAATTAATTTCATGAGAGTGTAATGAGAAGAAGATTGGGATGCCTTACTTAATGAAATAATATCTGCACTTGATAGATTAATTAAATCATATAACTGAATGATAATTTCGTAATCCATCCTAAAAAAATTAACGCCCAACCTTTCACCAGTTCTATTTATAAATTCTATTAATTCACCCATCTTAAAATTAGTTCCATAAACTCTTCTTTCAACCCAATCTGGAAGAAATGCATATTCCTCATCAAGGATATTTTTCGCTCTTTCTGATAAAGAATATAGTCGTATGCGATGATCTTTGGCGGATACCTCGCTTTGCACCACACCTGCATCGACCATGCGCTTTAGCTTGGCGTAAAAATTGGTCGCCGATGCTTCGGATAAAGCGCATAGCTCGCCTGCAGATACATGCGACCGATCATATAGATGCAGGACAATCGCGTATTCGACTGTCACCACACGCACCTTGAGCCTTTCAGCGAGCGCGAATCCAATATCTTGAGACACGCCAAATCCCCCAACATTTTTTTACATATTTGAAAATATGATAGCTCGAGCATAACGTCACGCAAGTGCGAATACGTCTGTATTATAGCCGGTTTTAAATAAGCAGCGTCATGGCAATACTACCAAAATGACCTCAATATTTTTCCGCTCTGCGCGCCGCGCGCCCGCGATTGCGATCCGCCTCGTCTTGGCTGGTCGTCATCACATCAACCGTCTTGCTCACGACCTTCACGGGCGCTGTCACGATGGTGGAGACGACCTGTGTCACACATCCAGATAGTGCAAAGCCTGTAACCAGCAATACAACAATGCGCATGATCATCAGCCTTTCCGTCGCACCGATACCTCACCAGCGCATAGCATCCCCACCGAGCCAAGCGATCATGAAACTGTGTATTCATTTTCCGGGGCGCGATCTACACCACGCATTATCTTCACAACCATCTGATTTCAATAATAAGATGGTGAGCCCTGCTGGATTCGAACCAGCGACCTACTGATTAAAAGTCAGTTGCTCTACCGACTGAGCTAAGGGCCCCCAGACACGACGATCACTGGAGATCACCGCGTGGAACGTGGCCAACTAAGCCCATGTGTCGCCAAGGTCAACCATTGTTCCCATTATGTGGAAGTCGGGCGCGCAGATGGGTCATTTTCACGCCGTATCGTGGATCTCGCCAATCACGTGCAATGGCGCAAATCGGGTCGAGCACAAAGGCGCGTTGATGATAGGCCAGGTGCGGAATTTGCAAATCGCGGGTGCGGTAACGCCCCCCCGACCACAATATAATGTCGAGATCGAGTGGCCGGTCGCCCCAGCGCCGCCCTTTGCGACGGCCAAAGCGGCGCTCCATCGCCTGTAGCGCCGCCAGCAATTGCGGCGGCGACAACATGGTATTGATCTGCGCCGCACCATTGGCGAAGCCGCGGCGCGCGGGGCCAATCGGTCTGGTTGCGATGATCGGTGCGCGCGCGATGATGCATAGGCGCGAATCTTGGGCAAGTTGCGCCAATGCCGACTCAATCATCGTGCGGGGATTGGCACCGAAGCGCCCGGCGCGATTGGAGCCGAGCGCAATGATGTAACGATGCGCCATAAGCGGGAGGTCATCAACGATCATGCGCAGTGCATAGACGATGTTCAGCATTCCGTCAGCCTGTCCGTGGCAGGGCATCAGGATCAGCGCCAAGAGCGCAAAGTTCAGCCCTGCGCGCCGCTTTGGCCCTATTCCTGCCGCAATAGCTTGGCAGGGACAAACGAGATTGGGGATTACGCCGCCTTACGGGCGCATCTTTGGTCCACTCATGAACGGGAACTTCTTTATGGTCGCCAAAACAGGTCAAGGCTTTTGGAATCGTCGTCACCATCTCGACCGCATGACATTGCGGGAACTGGTCGTGGCGTATTTTCAATATCCGGCGATCATCGCCTATTTGGGGCTAGCGGTCATCAGCATTGGCTATGCATTGACGCGCCCGGTGCCGGTTGCGCACGCAGCGGCGGCGATATTGTCGGCGGTGATCATTTACCCGCTGGCTTGGTATGCAATCCATCGCTGGATCCTGCATAGCCGCTGGATGTTCAAGATGCCGGTGCTCGCTTCGACCTGGAAGCGCATCCATTATGACCATCATCAAGACCCGAACCATCTCGAAGTGCTGTTTGGCGCCCTACCCAGCACGCTGCCGACCATTGCGATTGCCACCGCCCCTTTGGGTTGGCTGATCGCGGGTGAGAGCGGTGCGTTGCTATCATTTGCGACCGGCCTGTTATGCACTGCATTTTATGAATTCTGCCATTGCATCCAGCATCTGTCCTACAAGCCGAAGAACCGCTTCCTCGCGGACATCAAGGCGCGGCACATGGCACATCATTTCCATGATGAAGATGGCAATTTCGGGATTACCAACTTCTTTTGGGACCGACTGTTCGGCACATTCTATGAACGTCAGGATCGCCCGAACAAAAGCCCGAACGTGTTCTGCCTCGGCTATACCCCCGAAATGGCCCAGCGTTATCCGAAGGTCGCACAGCTTTCCGGTGGTGTCGTGGTCGGCCATCCGCGCCAGCGTGATAAAGCCTGACCCTCAATGACGCAGATCGTTCCGGTGACATCGCGCGCCCAAAAGCGCGCCTTTATCGAATTGCCATACCGGCTGTATCGCAATGATCCACAATGGGTACCGCCCTTGCGCGATGAGGTCAACAGCCTCATCACGCCGGGCAAGAACCCGTGGTTCGGCCATGGCCATTTGCAATTGTTCCTCGCCCTTGACGATCAGGGCAATGTTCAGGGCCGCATTTCGGCCCATATCGACGATCTGGCGCTGGCCCAGCCGATCGAACAGGGCTTTGGTCCCGGCACCGGTTTCTGGGGCCTGATGGAGGCCGAAAGCGAAGAGGTCGCACACGCCCTGATTCATAAGGCGGAAGACTGGCTCAAGACGCAGGGCATGCACCGGGCGATTGGGCCGATGAGTCTCAGCATCTGGGATGAACCGGGCCTGTTGATTCAAGGCCATGACCATCCACCGACAGTGATGATGGGGCATCATCGCCCCGAATATCAGGGCTGGATCGAAGCGGTCGGCTATTTAGGGGTCAAGGACCTCTATACTTATGAGGTCGACATCAGCCAGCCATTCCCCGGCCTTGTATCGCGCATCATCACAAGCGGAGAGCGCAATGCGCGCATCAATATCCGCAAGGTGGACAAGAGCCGCTTCAATGAAGAGGCCTCTCTCGTCCTCAGCCTGTTGAACGATGCGTGGTCGGATAATTGGGGCTTTATCCCGCTGACGAGCGATGAAATCGCTTATGTCGGGAAAAAGCTCAAATCCATTGTCTATGAAGATCTGATCCGGGTGGCCGAGGTCGATGGCGAGCCGGTCGCATTCATGATCACCTTGCCAAACGTCAATGAAAAGATCGCTGGCTATGGCGGATCGCTGCTGCCGTTCAACTGGGCAAAGCTGTTGTGGTGGCTGCGCGCCCCCAAGGCGCGGACGATGCGCGTGCCATTGATGGGCGTCGCGAAAAAGATGCAGGCGACCCGACTTGCGAGCCAATTGGCGTTTATGATGATCGAATATATTCGCCGCGATGCGGTGAAGGATTATGGATCATCGCGTGGCGAAATCGGCTGGGTGCTGGAAGATAATCAGGGGATGCGGGCGATTGCCGAGATGATCGAGAGCAAGATCAATAAGGTCTATCGCATCTATGCAAGATCGCTTGGCTAAGGCCGGTCTACCGATCTGATCGATAAAGAAAAAGGGCCGGTGCAATGATTGCATCGGCCCTTTTTCATGATGTCATGTGTCGATAGATCAACGATAGAAGACGTGATTGCCTACTGCCGCGATCTTGTCGTGACGCCAGCCCGGTGCCAGACGACGCGCGTGGAAGAACAGCGCATTCGGCACTACGCTCTTCCAACGGTTTTCCATCGCGATACGGGCAATGGTCACCGCCTGACGCCAGGCAGTCGAACTGCGCGGGATCGACGGCATGGCGTTGCCGCGGACGAAAGAGAACTGGCCACGCTGGTAGATGACCGAGCAAAGCGACGTCGGGAAGCGACCCGATTTGGCGCGATTGATGACAACTTCCGCGACGGCGTGCTGGCCTTCAAGCGGTTCGCCCTTCGACTCGAAATAGACGGCACCGGCGAGGCATTCCTGCTCCGCATCGGCGGTTTCGGTGGTCGAGAGCTGACGAACGAGGTCGCTGAGGCTGGTCGGCGCATCATTATTGTTCGTGGAATCGGAGAAAAGATCGGCGCTATTGGACGCTTTATCCTGTGCATTCCCGGTTGAATCGAGTGTCAGGACATGAATATCGGCATTTGCAGCCTCCACCGATGCATCATCCGCGATCGGTCGCCCTGCTTCGGCAAGGCTAGGCGCGGCCATGATGCTGGCTGCGGCAAAGAAGATCGTGGCGCATGTGTATTTTGCCACAGACTTGAACTTAAACATTATATTCCAAAACTATGCGGTGGCCCGATCAAACGCTATTCAAGGGACGTAAAACATTTCGTCCCCATCGGTACCCCCGTCTGCGTGACCGTTCCGTCCCCCATGGACATAGATCGGCCCTGCGCAACCATTAGGCTTGGAAGCTCTTTGATTGTGCAACGCAGCGAGGTCAAGCGCCGACTGGCATCTGCACGATGAACCGTTGCACATTCGCGATATCCAGTTCCAATAACCATAGATCCGGATCATAATGCAGGCGGCGTTCGCGCAAGGCTGTCAGGTCCGCATCGGTAACATCCGGTTCCAGCGGCAATGCGTGCCAGCGATATTCGCCATCGACCGACCAAATACGGTCGTAAAATCCGAAAAAACGGCCATTTTCACGCATTTCGACGCAAATGGCCCCGGCCTCTGCCGCGCCCTTGTGCAAAACCATGGCATGGCCTCCCGCCTGTTGAGCAAGGCGGATCAGGGCGGAAACCAGCACGCCGCTGGCAATTCTGCCGCTCATCGCACCCGCCAGTCATGTGGCAGGCGGCGAAAAATCTCAGGCTGCGGAGCGGGTTTCAAGCGTGGCAAACAGCGCATAAAGGGCGTCAACCGACATTGCACCGCGCAAATTATCGACAAATTGCCGGTTGCGAAACGCGCGACTGACCTGCGCCAGCGCCTTGAGATGGGATACGCTCGCCTGTTTGGGCGACAACAGGACAAAAACCAGATCGACCGGCAAATTATCCACCGCATCATAAGCGAGCGGCTGAGCAAGCCGCACGAACAAGCCGGTAACATGTGTAAGCCCCTCGATCCGCCCATGGGGAATCGCGACGCCGCTGCCAAAGCCGGTGCTGCCCAATTTTTCACGCTGGTTCAACGCATCTGCGATTTCTGCCGCAGGCACATCGCACCGTCGCGCCATTTCCCGCGCAATGAATTGGAACAGATTTTTCTTGGTGGTCGCGGTCACGCGGTCAAGCACCGCATCCGCAGCAAGAAATTCGCGAAATTCTGTCATGTCGCCGATTCAGGCTTCCCGAATTGGAGGACCTAGGCCGAATATAATGAGCCTAGGCCGAATATGGAGGGCCGAGGCGGTCTTTCAACCGCTTCGGCCCCGGTAACATCAATATTATAACTTCAAACTTGTTCGGTACTCAGGCGGCGCGCTTCGGCTCGACCCACCCAATACTACCGTCTTGGCGCCGATAGACCATATTATAGGTGCCTGTCGCGTCATTTATGAACATCAGCGCATTGGTATTGCGCAGATCGAGCATCATCACCGCATCCGACACGCTGGACTGTGGAATATCGACCTTGGTCTCCGCAATAATCAGCGGATTATCGGGAATGCCGTCATCTTCATCCGCATGCGAATCAAACACCGTATAGCCGGCATCATAGCCGTCTTCGAGCGCAGGCGGGGCAGCCGGGACATTATTGCCATGCTTGTCCTTCAGGCGGCGCATGTAGCGACGCAGCTGCTTTTCAATCTTGTTCGAGGCCCCATCAAAAGAGAAATGCGCGTCCGGCGCATCCGCCGAGCCTTTCAGAATCACGCCTTGCATCACATGCGCGACAATGTCGCAACGGAACCCATGATCATGCGGTCCCTTATGAAATGTGGCATGCGCCGACAGCGCGCGGGCGAAATATTTGTCCGCGATCGCCTGAAGGCGCTCCTTAACATGTTCTTTCAGTGCCGCGCCGGTATCGACCTGGTGGCCCGAAATTCGAATGTCCATGTCAGACAGCTCCTTCCTTCTTTGGGTGCGGCCCCTGTGGCTACACCCCGTGGTTAGACGACCCTTGGGCCGAATTTGTTAAATCAGCATGCTCCACCAGCGGCCACAAAGGGTCGCTCAGCTGCGCAATAAACGCCGCGTGACGATCGAGTTCATCGGCCGATGGCGGAAAAAGCCGCGCCGCCCGATGCACCCGCGTGACCGTGGCCGCTGGGCGCGATTGCCAGCTATCGGGTTCGGCGATGGTCGCCGCATCAACCAGTGATTCGGCAACAAGTTCCAACCCGATCTGACGCCCGCCCAACAGTTCGACATAGAGCTGCGCCAGCAGTTGCGCGTCAATCAATGCGCCGTGAAGCGTGCGTTGAGAACGGTCGATGCCATAACGCGAGCATAAGGCATCGAGCGAATGCTTGGCGCCGGGATGTCGGCCACGGGCAATTTCAAGCGTATCGACCATGCGCGTGAGCGCCACCGGTTCCAGCCCGAGTTGGGCCAGTTCATGATTGATGAAACCGAAATCGAATCGCGCATTATGCGCAACCATCGGGGCATCCCCGATGAAATCGAGGAAATCGGTGACGATCATCCCGAACACCGGCTTATCCGACAGGAAAACGTCGCTCAAACCATGGACGGCCTGTGCCTCGGCGGGCATCGCGCGTTCGGGGTTGATGTAGCAATGGAAATGGCGGCCCGTTTCGACCCGGTTGACCAGTTCAATGCATCCGATTTCGACGAGCTTATGCCCGTCCTTCGGACTTAGGCCTGTTGTTTCAGTATCGAATACAATCTCGCGCATTACACTGTTGTTATCGGACTCTCTTCGCCCGGATGCAAGCCACCACGCGACGAATTTGCGCCTGAGTATGGTTCATGGTGCCGCCCGTATCGATAATGATATCGGCGCGGCGGCGCTTTTCGACATCCGGCACCTGTAAATGGCGGATATGCGCGAATTTTGCGGCAGTCATGCCGGGCCGCGCCAGCACCCTGCGACGCTGTTTCCACGCCGGGGCCGAGACGACGGCGACCAAATCGATCTCCCGCTGGCGTCCCTTTTCAAACAGCAATGGAATATCGAGCACAACCATTGGCTTGGCATGGTGGCGACGCAGGAAGTCGCGACGCATTTTTGCCACCGCCGGGTGGATGATCTGTTCCAGTTGCCGCAGGCGTTCGGAATGGCCCAGCACCATCTTCCCCAAGACTTGCCGATCAACGCCAGATATGCCGGTAGACCCCGGAAAGGCCCGTTCAATCACCGGCAATAGACTGCCTCCCGGGCCTTGCAATTGATGCACCGCTGCATCCGCATCGAAAACCGGCACACCGCATTTGCGAAAAAACCGACTCGCTGCCGATTTCCCCATGCCGATGGAGCCGGTGAGACCAATAATCGTCGTCATGACGTCAGAATATCACGCAATTCGGCATCGCGTTCACGCGGCGGCGACATGCCGAAGAACAATTCGAACGCGCGGGCCGCCTGACCGATCAGCATTTCAAGCCCGTCGATCACCGGATTGCCGCGCGCACGTGCTTCGGCGAGCAACGCTGTTTCCAGCGGGGCATAGACGATGTCGTTGACGATGGCCTCCACCGGCAAATGATTGAGTCGGATCGGCAAGGCCGGCTGGCCCTGCATGCCAAGCGAGGTGGCATTGACCAGCACCGCCGCCTCTTTCAGCGCCATATCCGCGTTTTCCCAATCGCAAGCAGTGATATGCAGCCCCATATCCGTCGCAATCTCAGCAATACGCGACTGGTTGCGGTTGATCATCAATATGTCGTTGCAACCGAGATCGCCGAGCGCCGCCACAATCGCGCGTGATGCCCCACCTGCACCGAGCACAACTGCCTTGCCGCCGCGATAGCCCTTGGCGACCAAGGGCAAGGCGAAACCGGTAACATCGCTATTATCGCCAAATAAGTGACCGTCTTCCTGCCGAACGACGCAATTGACCGCGCCGACCCGTGCCGCAAGCGGCGATAATTGGTCGCAACAGGCCATGACCGTCTGTTTGTGCGGCACGGTGACATTGCACCCACGCCATAACGGGTCAGCTTGATGGGCGGCGAGATAGGCTATTAAATCCGAAGCGTGAACAAGGTCTGCCCGATAATCGATATCCAGACCCAGACATTTGGCCCAAAAAAGGTGAATTTTCGGGGATTTGGACTGAGAAATCGGATCGCCAATCACATTGGCATAGGGTTGGGCAGCGGCGGGAATTGTTGTCATGACGTCAATATTCCCTCAGCCCGCAACGCTTGCAATAACGGCAGCAACGGTAGGCCCATAATGGCAAAATGATTGCCTTCGATCCGTTCGAACAATTGGGTGCCGCGTCCTTCGATTTGATAGCCGCCAACGCACCAGCGCACTTCATCCCATTCCCGATCGATATAATTCGCGATGAATGCAGCGCTCAACGGGCGGACAGACATGCGGACCCGCTCAATATGCTGCCAAATTAGCTGCCCTGAACGCACTAACACGGCGGCGCTGATCAATTCATGGGTGCGGCCCGCCATGCGCGTTAATTGAGCGGCTAGATCATCCTTGTCCTTCGCCTTGTCGAGCATCGTCCCGTCATCCAGCGCGAGGGTCTGGTCGCTGCCGAGAATCAGGCCATCGGGGTGGGATTCAGTGAGGGCGAGTGCCTTGAATTCAGCCAGATGCAAGGCCAATGCTGCCGGGTCCTGATTGGCGGCACGGAACAATGCCTTGGCGGCGTCTTCATCCGCATCGGGCAAGATGACCTCATAAGGAACGGCGGCCGCGCGCAGCATGGCCTGCCGCGATGCGCTGCGGGAAGCGAGTATCAAATTCATATCGCGGTTGATTCCATCCGTCGCAAATTATGGACATTGATGATTGCCGCTGCCGTTTCTTCAATCGAACGCCGGGTCACATCAATCACCGGCCAGTCATTATCCGCGAATAATCGCCGCGCATAGGCCAGTTCACGATTGATCGCCTCTTGATCGACATAAGCGGTTTCCGGCGATTGATTGAGTGACAACAGCCGATTGCGCCGGACCTGCAACAATCGGTCTGCGCCAGTGGTCAGGCCGACAACTAGCGGATGTTTCAGATGAAACAGGGCAGGCGGTGGGGGTGATTCCACGACAATTGGAATATTCGCTACCTTATAGCCCTTGTTGGCAAGATAAATGGCGGTCGGGGTTTTGCTCGATCGCGACACACCGGCAAGGATGATGTCAGCTTGCTCCCAATTTTCAGGGGCAACGCCATCATCATGGGCGATAGTGAAGCTAATCGCCTCGACCCGCGCAAAATAAGCCGCATCGAGCATATGCTGCTGCCCCGGTCGCGCCTTGGCCTGACGACCCAACATCCGCGATAATGCATCCAGCACCGGATCGAGCGCAGGCACCAAAGGCAGACTCATCCGCTCGCCATGCGCCTCCAGCTTTTGCCTGACATCGAGATTGACCAAGGTATAGATAATAAGACCCGGCTGTGCGGCGATTTCGGTCATGATCCGATCTAGATGACCTTCGCTACGCACCATCGGCCAGAAATGTTTGATCGCTTCCACGCCATCAAATTGGGCAAGGGCCGCCTTGGCGATGTTCTCAAGGGTTTCGCCGGTGGAGTCCGACACAAGATGGACGTGCAATATGGTCATGATCGGAAAAGTCTGTGGATAAAGCCGGGAGAACGCAAGGCAAAACCATCGCGGTAATGCATGCTTATGGATTCCGAGGATCGGTTCGACTGGAATCTGAGGGGTTTTCCACAGGGGGACATTTTTATCCACAGACTGTGAATCATTGGGACGAAACCAACGACTCTATGGACTCACGTAAGAGTCCAATCTGTCAAACTGTTGGCATTTTCGACTGGATCGCCTAATCCCCGCTCTCAGCGCCACCTACTACAGTCTACAATCTTAAATTCTCTTACTTGGATTCATAGATGTCAGTCGAAAAACCATTACTCGCCGTCTTGCGTGGAAAAAAGCAAGAGATCCCGCCAATGTGGTTGATGCGTCAGGCAGGGCGATATTTGCCGGAATACCGGGCGTTGCGCGCTGAAAAAGGCGGGTTTCTCGAACTGGTTGAAGATAGCCCATCGGCCGCCGAGGTAACGTTGCAGCCGATCAAGCGCTTTGATTTCGATGGCGCGATCCTGTTTTCCGATATTCTGGTTATCCCTTATGCCATGGGACAGCGTTTGTGGTTCGAAGAAGGTGAGGGGCCTCGTCTTGCCCCGACGATGATCGATGCGACGCTGGATAGCCTTGTACCGGTGCCAGGGCGGCTGGACCCGGTTTATGAAACGATCCGGCTGGTCAAAGCCGCATTGGCACCCGAAAAGACGTTTCTCGGCTTTGCGGGCAGTCCCTGGACGATTGCGACCTATATGGTGGCGGGACAGGGTAGTAAGGAACAGGCCCCGGCGCGGCGTTTAGCCTATCGCGATCCGCAATTATTCCAGCATTTGATCGATGCGATCGTGGCCATGACGGTCGATTATCTCGATGGTCAGATTGCGGCGGGCGTCGATGCGATCCAGTTGTTCGATAGCTGGGCCGGAAGTCTTTCGCCTGCACAGTTCGAACAATGGGTGATCGCGCCAAACCGGGCGATTGTCGATCAATTGCGCGCGCGCCATCCGGGAACGCCGATTATTGGCTTTCCAAAGGGAGCAGGGGGCAAGCTTGCGGCTTATGCGGCAGGCACGAATGTCGATGCGCTGGGCCTTGATGAAACCGTTGATCCCAAATGGGCGGACAAGATTTTGCCACCCGGTTTGCCGGTGCAGGGCAATCTCGATCCGCTCGCGCTGATTGCGGGTGGTGAGGCGTTGCATGGGGCGGTTGAAAATATCCGCTTGGCCTTTGCCGATCGACCGCATATTTTCAATCTCGGTCACGGCATCCAACAGGATACGCCGATTGCCCATGTCGAAGAGCTGGTGAAACTGGTCAGGATGGGTCGCTAATGGCTGATTATGCCGGATATTTGGGAAATGCCTATTTGTGGGTGAAATCCGCCCATGTCATTTTCGTTATTTTCTGGATGGCCGGCATGTTCATGCTGCCGCGTTATTTCGTCTATCACCATGCGGTGATGCCGGGATCGCCTGAAGACAAGCTCTGGATTGAGCGCGAACGCCGGTTGTTGTGCATCATCGTCAACCCGGCGATGATTATCTCGTGGATTTTCGGGCTGATGCTGGCATTCAACCTTGGATGGGAAGGGGGTTGGCTTTATGCCAAGGTCATTCTCATTCTGGCTTTCAGCGGATTTCATGGCTGGTTGTCGAAACTGCGCAAGCAATTTATCGCCGGTCAACGTCCGGTAACGGAGCGCCGGTTGCGCTTGCTCAATGAAATTCCGGGCATTGTCATTGCCTTGGCGGTCATTTTAGTGATTGTTCGCCCGTTTTAAACTGGTGCAATTGCTGATTCTATCGGCGCGATACTCTTGACTTGATTCTGGCGGCGACATAGGACGAGCCAAGTTCAGAGCGGCGTCCTGCCGCTCCTTGTCTGTTGAAGACAATCCTTTGAAGGTGATCCTTTAAGGATACCAAATCATCGAAGGTGATCTGGCGTTCGCTTCAATATCCTACGAACATTCAATTTATATTCCGGGTATTCCCATGCATCTGCAAGACTTGAAGAAAAAGACTCCCGCTGAACTGGTTTCCATGGCCGAGGAATTGGGCGTCGAAGGCGCATCGACCATGCGTAAGCAGGATCTGATGTTCGCCATTCTCAAGGTCGAGGCTGAAAATGGCACGCAGATCATGGGGATCGGCACGATCGAAGTATTGCAGGATGGCTTTGGCTTCCTGCGTTCGCCGGAAGCCAATTACCTTGCTGGGCCCGACGATATTTATGTGTCGCCCAATCAGGTCCGCAAATATGGCCTGCGCACCGGTGATACAGTTGAAGGCGAAATCCGAGGTCCGAAGGATGGGGAACGCTATTTTGCCCTCACGCGCCTCACCAGCGTCAATTTCGATGATCCGGACGTTGTGCGCCATCGGGTCAATTTCGACAATCTGACGCCGCTGTATCCGGACGAGAAGCTTAATCTCGATACGCTTGATCCGACGGTCAAAGACAAATCGGCTCGGGTGATTGATCTGGTCAGCCCACAGGGCAAGGGGCAGCGTGCCCTGATCGTGGCGCCGCCGCGCGTTGGTAAGACGGTATTGTTGCAGAATATCGCCAAGGCGATCACCGACAATCATCCGGAAGTGTTCCTGATCGTATTGTTGATCGACGAACGTCCGGAAGAAGTTACCGACATGCAGCGTTCGGTTAAAGGCGAGGTGATTTCCTCAACCTTTGATGAACCTGCCTCGCGTCACGTGCAGGTCGCTGAAATGGTGATTGAAAAGGCCAAGCGTCTGGTCGAGCATAAAAAGGATGTGGTGATCCTGCTCGACTCGATCACCCGTCTGGGTCGCGCTTACAATACGGTGGTGCCATCATCGGGCAAGGTCTTGACCGGCGGTGTGGATGCCAATGCGTTGCAGCGGCCGAAGCGCTTCTTCGGTGCAGCACGCAACATTGAAGAAGGTGGTTCGCTCTCCATCATCGCTACGGCGCTGATCGATACCGGCAGCCGCATGGATGAAGTGATCTTTGAAGAATTCAAGGGCACCGGCAATTCTGAAATCGTGCTTGATCGCAAGGTTGCAGACAAGCGGATCTTCCCGGCACTTGATGTTGGCAAGTCCGGCACGCGCAAGGAAGAATTGCTGGTCGACAAGGCCAAGCTGTCGAAAATGTGGGTGTTGCGTCGTATCCTGATGCAGATGGGCACCATCGATGCGATGGAATTCCTGCTCGACAAGATGAAGGATTCGAAGACCAATGAAGATTTCTTCGATTCGATGAATCAATAGGATAGGCTGATGGTATTCGAACTTTTCGCGGTGGCAGGTCAGGCCGTATCCGGGCTTGGTTCCCCAACCGAAATTTGGGGCCATATCGTCAATGATTTCTCCAACCTTGGCAGTCCGACGGCGTTTTCTGCATTCATGCAGGTATTGCTGATCGACATTACGCTTGCCGGTGACAATGCGATTGTCGTGGGTGCATTGGCGGCGGGGCTGCCTGCCGAGCAACGCAAAAAAGTCATCCTGATCGGTATCATGGCGGCGCTTGTGCTGCGTATCGTGTTTGCCCTGATGGTGAGCTGGCTGCTTGGCATTGTCGGCTTGGTGCTGGCGGGCGGTATCTTGTTGTTGTGGGTGGCATGGAAAATGTATCGCGACCTGCATCATGCAACGGAATCGCCGGGTTCGCCTGAAATTCAGGGTGACGAGCATAGCGGTATATCTGCGGCGAAAAGCTTTACAGCGGCGGCATGGGCTGTGGCTGTGGCCGACGTATCGATGAGCCTTGATAATGTGCTGGCTGTTGCCGGTGCAGCACGCGAGCATCCCGGCATATTGATGATCGGCCTTGTGCTTTCCGTTGCGCTGATGGGTTTGGCAGCCAATATGATCGCCCAATATATTGAGCGTTATCGCTGGATTGCATGGGTTGGCCTTGCCGTGATTGTCTATGTCGCTGGCAAGATGATCTGGGAAGGGTTTCACGAGGTGCAGCCGCATTTGATGCTGCTGATCTAAGCGCTTCCATTCTGATCGCTACAAAAAAGGGGCCCCGAACGGGCCCCTTTTCTTTTGTGGTGAATGTTGGATTTCAGGCCAGATGCTGGGCGAAAAAGTCGCGTGTGCGCGCATCTGCCAATTGCGCACCTTCTTCATGACGACGATTACCCATTTCTGCGGCGAAACCGTGATCCAGCCCGGCATAGTCGTGCAAGACGACTTTTGGATGATCATCCAACCCAGCATGCAACGCAGCCTGTGCCTCTGCGGGGACAAAGCCATCGGCTGTCGGAATATGCAGCATTAGAGGATGAGCTATGGCATGGGATTCGTTCAGCATCTGATCGATCATCACGCCATAATAGCCGACAGATGCATCGATATCCGTCCGGGCGGCAGTCATGTACGCGAGTTTTCCGCCGAGGCAATAGCCAACGCAACCGACCTTGGCGACCGGCCCAACACCATCAATCCCAGCCCTGATCGCGCGAATGGTGGCTTCAATATCCTGCACGCCGTCATTGGCATCATAGACGCCGAAATAACCGAAGGCTTCCTGCAACTCGGCCTCTTTATCTGCATCCAGTTCGATGCCGGGCTTGATCCGCCAGAACAGATCCGGGGCGACCGCGAGATAGCCAAGCTTGGCCCAATTGTCGCATTTCTGGCGGATACCCGTATTCACGCCGAAGATTTCCTGAATCACGATAATGGCGGCCTTGGGTGTACCAATCGGCTTTGCGACATAGGCGTCAAAGCTAGCGCTATGATCGAAAGTGGCAATCTTGGTCATGACATTATCCGTCCTCGTTGAGATGATTCGAAATGGAGGAGCCATTGCTTGGTTGCGGTGCCTTCTCCTGCGGAATAATGCCCGATCACGCCATTGGCGGCAATCACCCGATGACATGGGATGATGATCGGGAAGGGGTTGCGACTACAAGCCGATCCAATCGCTCTTGGGCCGGTGTCGAATTGGCGGGCCAATTGGCCATAGCTGGCGGTTTCACCATAAGAAATGCTGGCGATAGCATCACGCAGCACTTGTCCACGTGGAGATTTCACACGCGCAAGGGGGAGGTCGAAGACTTGTCTTTCACCTGCAAAATATTGGTTAAATTGCCTTATCGTCTCATTGATAAGCGTGATGCCTGAATGATGATCAGATGTTGGCGCGGCTATATCGCCGCCAATCGAGAGCGACAGCAGACATTCATCATTGGCCGTGACAAGGATCTTCCCGATTGGCGACTGCCAACTTCCCCATGATGGACTATCCGCTATTCGCCTATGCATAGACCTGCCTCATCAAAATCGATAACATCAGTGTACCACCTATTTTTGAGGATGACAGCGGCCATGAATATTACGATCAATGTCGAATGCACGCCGGAAGAGGCGCGCCGTTTCATGGGCCTGCCTGATCTTCAGCCGCTGCACGATATCTATCTCGACAAGATGAAGCGCTCGATTGATGAAATGGGTACGAGCGAGGGCATGATAAACATGATAAAGAGCTGGGGCCCGATGGGCGATCAGATGATGTCAGGCTGGACCAATTTGATGAGCGGCAAGGGCAAATCCGACAAGTGACGATGCCTGCGTTTGTGTATCCGACGATATTTGCCCTATCCTCTGGCAATCCCCCGGCGGGGATTGCCATTATCAGAATCAGCGGTCCAAAAGCGGGGGAGGTCCTCACCGCCATCACTGGCTATCATCATGTGCCGCGCATGGCGCATTATGGCCGCTTTCACGACCCAGACAATCATATGTTGCTCGACCATGGGTTGAGCTTATGGTTCCCCGGTCCGCATAATGCGACAGGCGAGGATCTTGCGGAACTGCATCTGCATGGCGCAATCGCCGTGGTGGAGGCCGTGCTGGCGATGCTGGGTCGTCGTCCTGGACTGCGCTTGGCGGAACCGGGGGAGTTTACACGCCGGGCATTGGAAAATGGTCGTATGGACCTTGATGCCGCTGAAGGGCTTGGTGATTTGCTGCGCGCCCGCACCGAACGGCAGCGTAAGAGTGCGTTGTTGCGTGCTGAGGGTGGGCTTGGCCGCAAGGTCCGTGAATGGGAAAGTGCGTTGCTGCGTCTATCTGCACAGATCGAAGCCGCGCTTGATTTCTCGGATGAAGATGATGTGGGAGATGCGGATCAGGATCTGCATGTTGCGGTGCGTGTTGCTATGGCGGAGATTGCCTCATCCGTGCGCAATCTAATTGCAGCACCACCAGCAGAGCCATTGGCCGATGGGGTGCGCGTCGTTTTGGCGGGGCCGCCCAATGCGGGCAAGTCGACATTGCTAAACGCCTTGATTGGGCGCGAGGCAGCGATCGTTGATGATGAAGCAGGCACAACACGCGACGTGATTGAAGTGTCGGTTGATCTTGGTGGCTATGCCCTGATTCTGACTGATACCGCCGGTCTGCGCCAGGCAGCGGGACGGGTTGAGCAGCAAGGCATTGCGCGTGCACAGGATCATATCGCTGCTGCCGATATAGTGTTGTGGCTGGGAGAGGCTGAAGAAAGGCCGGACCATCCGCAATGCGTGATTGTGCATTCTCGGACGGATGCGCCCGGGCGGGCGGTGAAGCCTGAGATTGCGGATGTCGCCATCTCGCCGCGCACGGGGGAGGGGATGGACATGTTCCGTGCGCTCTTGCTCGAACGGGTAAAACAGGTGGTGCCTGCGGAAGATCAGCTTGCGGTCAATCGTCGTCAGCGTCACTGGTTGATACTGATCGCCGAGGCGCTTGAAGATCACCATCATAAAGACTTGTTGCTGCTTGCGGAACAATGCCGTGTCGCGCGTCAGGCATTTGATGCGCTGACCGGGCGCAGTGGGGTTGAGGATATGTTGGGCGCTCTATTCGGACAATTTTGCATCGGAAAGTGATGTGCATCGGCCTGTTTCACGTGGAACATTTTGACAGGCGAGGCAGGACCAGATAGGCCCAAAGCCATGCAACAGAGCCAGTTTGATGTGATCGTCGTCGGCGGCGGCCATGCCGGCGTAGAGGCTGCGACAGCCGCCGCTCGTATGGGTGCGCGCACAGCACTTGTGACTATGGATCGAAATGGCATCGGTGCGATGTCGTGCAATCCGGCCATCGGTGGATTGGGCAAGGGTCATCTCGTGCGCGAGGTTGATGCCTGCGGCGGCGTGATCGCGCGGGCGGCAGATGCGGGCGCTATTCATTACCGGATGTTGAATCGCTCCAAGGGGCGGGCGGTGCAAGGGCCACGTGTTCAAGCCGACCGACGATTGTTCCGGGCGGCGGTGCAACGTATCGTCAATGCTACCGATGGTTTGACAATCATTGAGGGTGAAGGGTCGAATCTGATCCTGTCACCGGAAGGTGCTACGGTGCTCGGCCTGAAGCTCTCCGATGGGGTTGAATTGCGTTCGCAATCGGTGGTGCTGGCGGCGGGGACTTTCCTGCGCGCGCGGTTGCATTTTGGTCTGGACGTGGTGATCGGTGGTCGTATCCATGAACGCGCTGCCAATCAGCTTGGGTTGCAACTTGAAGAATTGGCCATGCCGCTTGGTCGATTGAAGACGGGGACGCCACCAAGGCTGGATGGGCGGACAATTGATTGGGCGATGTTACCGCGTCAGGAGTCCGATGTTGATCCGTGGACAATGTCGGCCCGCACAGCTGAGCGGGTGTTGCCGCAATTATTTTGTGCGGTGACGCGCACGACGGAAGAAACCCATCAGATCATTCGCAGCAACCTCGATAAATCCCCATTATTTTCCGGGGCGATTGAAGGTCGTGGTCCACGTTATTGCCCTTCGATCGAGGACAAGATTTTCCGCTTTGGCGACCGAGATGGTCATCAGATATTTCTTGAACCGGAAGGGCTGGATGATTGGCGGATCTATCCCAATGGCATCAGCACGTCATTGCCGGTCGGGGTCCAAGACCAGTTTATCCGCACCTTGCCGGGGCTTGCCAATGTCCGGATCGATCAACCCGGCTATGCAGTCGAATATGATTATATCGACCCGCGCCAGTTGGATCGCAGATTAGGCTATCGTGGGCTGACCGGACTTTTTCTCGCTGGTCAGATTAATGGCACGACCGGTTATGAAGAAGCCGCAGCACAAGGGTTGGTCGCGGGCGCGAATGCGGCGGCCCATGCGCTGGATAAGCCAGCAATCGAGTTTGATCGTGCTGATAGCTATATCGGAGTGATGATCGACGACCTCACCTTACATGGGGTGACAGAGCCTTATCGGATGTTGACAGCACGGGCCGAATATCGGCTGCGGCTTCGGTCAGATAATGCATGGACGCGACTTGGTCCGATGGCGACGGCGGCGGGTTTGCTTGATGAGCATGCGCAGTCATTTTTTGCCGACCGATTTGAGCGACGGGCAGTGGCGCGTGCGGCGATGGATTCTATCCTGCCTGATCGACATTTGGTTGCTGCGGGGTGGCAGGGCATCGGTCCGAGTGATGGGATTAAGCGCAGCCTGTGGGAGTGGCTCCGCTTTCCCGGCATCGATTCGGAGGTGGTCCGAGGTTTGGCAACCGCGCTTGATACCGATGCGTTCAGCCATGCGGGGCCTGAACTATTAGACGAATTGATTGAGGATGGTCGCTATGCGCCCTATGTCGAGCGACAAGATGTCGAGCTTGCCCAATTGGCGGCGGATCGCCAGCGGCTGATTCCTGATTGGGTTGATTATCGTCAGATAGCTGGGTTGAGCAATGAAATGGTGGAGCGTTTAGAATCGGCGCGGCCAGCAACATTAGCAGATGCAGGTCAGATGCGAGGCATCACGCCTGCTGCATTAGCGGCGATACTCGCGGTCGTCCGAAAGGGTAGGGCATGATGAACATGGCCTTGCCTTTACCCGCTTTGCCTGATGATGTTCGCGATCAACTGCAGAGCTTGGGGGCTGTTTCACGTGAAACAATCGACAAATTGCGTATCTATGGCGATATGCTGCTGGAGGAAACAGCCCAGCAGAATCTGATCTCTGCATCCACCATCCCGGATTTCTGGTCGCGCCATATCCTTGATTCCGCGCAATTGATTGCGGCTGCTGGCCATCCACAATCTGGTGTGCATTGGCTGGATATTGGGAGCGGTGCTGGCCTCCCTGGTATCGTCCTCGCCATATTCGGCTATAAGGTGACGATGATTGAGCCGCGTCGTTTACGGGTAGATTTCCTGCTTCGCGTAATCGAGCGGTTGAAGCTCGACCATGCAACCGCCTTATGCGGGAAGGTGGAAAGCCTGTCTAATGACACCAGATTTGATGCGATCACTGCGCGTGCGGTGGCCCCGTTGGGCGATCTTTGGCGCATGGCAGGTCATCTGGCCAAGGATGATACAATTTGGATACTTCCAAAGGGAAAGAATGCGATAAATGAACTGGAACTGGCGCGGCGTTCATGGCAGGGTGATTTCACGATTATTCCCAGTGTAACAAGTGCCGACGCCCGGATCATCGTGGCCCGGCATGTAGGTCCCAGAAATAGGGGTAACACGCGGCCATGATGAAGATAGCAATAGCAAATCAGAAGGGCGGTGTCGGCAAGACGACAACTGCTATCAATCTTGCCACCGCGCTTGCGGCTATTGGGCGGCGGGTGCTGCTGATCGATCTTGATCCGCAAGGCAATGCATCTACGGGCCTCGGCATAGCCCCCAATGAACGTAACAACAGCAGCTATGAATTGCTGACGGGCCAATGCACACTTGAAGACACGGTTATTGCGACGCGTGTCCCTCGTCTTGATTTGGTGCCTGCAACGGTCGACCTTTCTGGTGCCGAGATTGAATTGGTGGATGCTGAAAATCGTGTTCATCGATTGTCGGCGGCATTGGAATCCCTGCCAGATCGTTGGGATGTGTGTTTGATCGATTGTCCGCCGTCGCTCGGTCTGTTGACGATGAATGCGATGATTGCAGCGGAATCCTTGTTGGTGCCGCTGCAATGTGAATTTTTCGCGCTTGAGGGGTTGAGCCAGTTATTGCAAACGGTCGAGCGCGTGCGCGCCCGTTTCAACCCCGGCCTTGGTATTATCGGGGTGGCGCTGACGATGTTTGATCGTCGTAACCGCCTGTCGGAACAGGTGGCGCAAGATGTTCGCGCCTGCCTTGGCGACCTTGTGTTTGAGACGGTCATTCCGCGGAATGTCCGTCTTTCGGAAGCGCCGAGCCATGGTTTGCCGGCGCTGATCTATGATATTCGGTGCAGTGGATCAGAGGCTTATATGAATCTTGCACGCGAAATCATGCCGCGGCTCCAACGGTTGGAGGTGGCGGCATGAGTGGTGATCTGACTCAGCCTGCACGCAAGCGCCCGATCGGTCTTGGCCGTGGCTTGTCCGCCTTGATGGGTGAGGCGCAGCGTGAAGAGCCATTGGCATCCCCGACAAGTGGTGCGATGCCAAGTCCCGGTATTCGCTTTGTATCGGTGGCTGACCTTGGTCCGCATCCGGATCAGCCGCGTCGTCATTTCGACGAGGGTGCATTGGGTGAGCTGGCGCTGTCGATTGAGGCGCGTGGCGTTATTCAGCCGATTGTGGTGCGGCCTTGGAAGGGCAAGTATCAAATCGTCGCGGGCGAGCGTCGCTGGCGCGCAGCGCAGCGGGCGCACCTGCATGAGGTGCCGGTCATTGTTCGTGATTTCGACGATGCCGAGACCTTGGAAATCGCGTTGGTCGAAAATATCCAACGCGAAGATCTGAACGTCGTGGAAGAAGCCGAGGCATATCTCCGGCTGATGCGTGATTTTGGGCATAGTCAGGATGCCTTGGGCCGGTTGGTCCATAAGTCGCGCAGCCATATTGCCAATCTTGTCCGATTGCTCGATCTGCCCGCGGCGGTGCAGGGCCATCTGGTGGATGGCAGGCTTTCCATGGGCCATGCCCGCGCACTCATTAACACACCAGATCCGGTGGCTTTAGCCGATACTGTGATCGCGCGCGGCCTATCAGTCCGAGATACTGAAGAATTGGCGCGTAAGGCGCGGCCTGGCAATAATCGTGTCATCAAAACGCCTTCGGCCAATGCGATGGGCGCGGATGCAGATATAGCCTTGCTGGAACGCCAATTGGGCGATCTCATCGGGTTGAAGGTTTCGATCGAGCACAAAGGTCAGGGCGGTAGCGTGACTTTGAGCTATTCAACGCTGGACCAGCTCGACATGATTTGCCAACGGTTGAGCGGCGAGCGGATTTAACCCGATAAGCCGCGAAGTCGTCTCGCGCGACTTTTTCACGTGAAACATTTTTAATGGGTCCTGACCCTAAGGTGCGGTGTGTGCCGTCATCCGTTGCGACGGGATGGCGACCACGCCAAGATGCAGCGATACAGCTATATTCGATACGGCGATATCCTGCACATTCGCCGTATCCAGTCGCGCGGCGCTGGCGGAAAGTGGTGCGACGCGCAGACTGTATTTGCCATAGGGCACGGATTCGAAGAGGAAAAAGCCGTCATATTCACTGCGGGTGATCGCCTGCACTGTTCCTTGCGATGTGACCAGTTCGATATCCACACCTTCAAGCGGGCCGCCGCCTGCACGGACGAGCATCCCATCAACCTCACCAGTGCTGACCAATGGAATGTCGACCAATGCATCAATACCGGGGCGAGGCGTCACTATCATGCCCGGACCCTTGGGTTGCACATGTGGGTCGGCGAGGGATGCGCCCTCTATGCCAATCAACACCGGCTGAAAGGGGGTAAGGCTATTAATGGTAGCCAAGCCATTCATGCCGGTTGATCGACTGGTCGGGACCTTTCCGATGGCGATTTTGACGCCGGGCTCCAAGGGCTCTCCGGCTTGATAACTGCCATCATTATTGGTGTCGCGGAATACGCGCGTGACCACGCTACCAAGCGTGGCCTGTTTTTCCGAGGTCAATCTCAGGCCGTGTCCTGTAGGATTACGGCCAAGGCTGAACGCGAGGTTGAGTCCCGCCGCGACTGATCGATCAGTGCTAAATTCACCGGTTGCCGATAATGCAAAGCGATCGAAGCGATGGGTATAGCCGATGGCGGTGCGCGCCCGGGAAAGGCTGTGATCATAGCCGAGTCCGACGCGCCAGCCTTGACGTTCATTGCTTTGCCAATCCGCTGCAATATTGGCGGATTCAAAGCGTGAATTGGGCGATAATTACCAGCGAACTTCTCCGCGCAGTCGTATCTTTCCATATCGCCCCGCAAGCAATAGGCCAGCATCCAGCCTTTCTGGTGGACTGGGGCCGGATCGGTTTTTCTCGACATGCCATCCGAATTCGCCCGTGGTCATTAATCCTCTGAACCGTCTGGAAATGCGGGAGCTGAGGTCTAGCGAGTTAATGCCGGTTGTTCGGGTGGTATAGCGAGCATCGAGATGCAGTGGGACGATCTGATTGCCGAGGGCAAGGGCATGGTCCAATGCGATATTATGCGTCCCGGTCGTGCTGCGTTCGATGCGGTCGCTTTTGATATCATGTGAAATGATCGATTCCGCCGCGACAAAACTACGCCCGAACGCACCCACTAATTGGACGCGACCGGCATAGCCGCCGTCGCGTTGCGCAGCCGCCGACATTTCAAGCAATGCGGGACCAATCGCGCGCCGGATTGAGCCTTCAACAAAGCTCACCCGTTGATCGTCGACCAACAGGTTGTGTACTTGTACGGCAAGGCTTGTCCTGAGACCGAGGCCAATTTCCAGCCCGGCGGACCCGCGCCAGCCTTGATCGCGATACTGGGATTGATTTTTCACAGTCACAAGATCGTGATTATCTTGTGAAAAACTAAGGGTATAACGCAGCTTTCCCGGCGGGGGATTGTCCATGCCGACATTGATCAGCTTGCGATCGCGTCGAATTTGGCCCTGTGGGCCGTAGCTGACCACTTCCAGACTATTCAGTCCGTAAAGTAATGGGACATCGAGAAATTCATAACGTCCATCGCTACGCGGTTGGGCGAATTGCAGGAGCTGATCATTGCGATAAAGTTCGGCATCCCATCCTTGCGGTAATTCGCCATGCAAAGAGGTGCGGTCAAAGATATCAGGTTGATCGAGAAGGCGATTGGTGACGGCAACGCCACGCCCCGGCATAGCTTGTGCGACGAGGGGCGATCCATAAGATGAAACGTCGCCGACAGCGAGATAGGTCGCGCCAAGCGGTCCAAGCAATTTACCTCCCGGGGACATGCGATAGCCACGAAGGCGGAGGGACGAGGGTTTCGCATGGGTGTCGGTCGATAAACGCGCATCGACACTGGCCCGCGCAATTTCCCCTGCGGCATAAAGTTCGACGCTACGATTGCCTTTTGCGCCGCGTTGTCGGTCGTGCGTGCCGTTCAGCGTGACGACGGCATCAAGCGCTGGAGTCCGCCACATCCTATATGGCAGTACCGCCTGTGGCAGCTTGTTCTCATCCAATTGGATATGGGGACGGAAACTGGCCGCTCTGGCGCGTCGCTCCAACATGCGTTCAACCGGCAACATGTGATCCGCATGGACGAGAATCAATGCATTGGCTTGATCCAGATGAAGCTGAATGCCGAGCCAACGCGACAATTCCACGGTGTCCACGCACCAGCCTTCACGGGTGTCGACAATTGCATCCCCTGGCAAGGCTTGTCGTCTGCCCTGCAGGGTGATGCTCTGGGTCGTGCGTTCGATGGAAAGGGCACGCATCTCATCAAAGGCCCAGCCCTGTGCCTTGGACTTATCGGGGCTTATTTTGATCGCGAGATCGAATGACCTAATGATATCGTCGAAATTGACGCAAACGGCGTTCGGCTTTTGATAACCGCGCACGCCATCGCCCAGCCGATATTTTCCCAGCCGCAGATCGAACAATAATGCATCGTCATCATTTGCCTGCCATGCGGACTCGCTGGCACCGGCCATAGAAGATGGTGACGTCATGAACGCAGCGATGGCGAGGCAAATGGCGCGCCAGCCCGTCTTAAGGTTGCGAGGACTGCCCATGTTTAGGGGTGATGGTGACCTGCGGCTTATTTCAGGACGACATCGGTTTCCGTAATCACGCCGCCGCCACTGGCTTCATCCGCGATATATTGCACCTTGGCCGGACCGCGATATGTGGCTGCCGCATCATTGGCGAGCGGCAATGTCACCTGACGACTCGATAACTCTGGATAAATGGCGACGCCGCGAATCTGGGCAATCGGCTTGTCCTTGCCAAGTGGCGTCACGCGCAGCTCGCCATAGACTGAGCGATTTCCCTCTCGATTCAAGGTCAGCTTGATCGCGGGCTTGTCCTCTTCATCTTTACCAAAGGCCACGTTCGCGATGGTCGCCCCGGCTTCCAATTTTCCACGTCGGACAATAATCGGGATCGAGACGCCGTAAATTGGCGTGAGTGCGATACTCAGACCATTGCTCTGGCCAGAATTTGGGGTTGCAGCCTGTGCTAACGGAATAGCGCGGAACAGCATATGTGCGCGATATTCTCCATCTGGCAGGCCGGCTGGCGATTGTACGCCCACACGAATGGCTTGGGGCTGATTAGGGGCGAGAGTCACGCGACGCGGGGCATAGGCAATCATGCCGAGCACAGCTTGCTCTGCATCATTTGGCGTTGTGACTTCTTCAAGCTGCCCATCCGGCGACATTCGCCGCAGTTCAAGCGAGACGCGATAGGTCGCCGTTTCATTGCCGATATTATTGAGGACTATTTCCGAACTGCGATTGCTGTCCAGCACCAGCCGGGTAGGGGCCACCAGCAGATCACCCGATGCCTGCGCCGCCGAGTATGACAGCACCGTAGCGCCGATCATCAGCGTGGCGCCGAGGCGCGACCGCGCGCGATGCAATGACTTTTCCATGATGTACTCCCACACATACTGAACACGGCTTTCTCAAACCATTATGATGGGGGTTACATCCGATATGGTTTAAAATGCCTTAACCATAGGGTGCTTGGAATGGGAGCGGGGGTGATTATTTGGGCATATCATCACCCGCCGGAACGAATCGCACCGACGGGTGATGATGAGGAGATTATTGATATTCCACTGCAACCGTGAATGTGCCTGAGTAATTGCCTGCGAGCTGTGAACCGCTCACAGCAAGTGCGCCACCTACGGTTACGGCATTTGAGCCAGAGATAAGTGAGAGGGTGGTTGCGCTACCGGTCAAGGTGGCGACCATGCTGTTGCCATTGCCATCGGAGAGCGTCACTGTTGGTGCCACTGTAATGCCGACAGTCTGCCCAGTCGTACCGGCGATGCCGAAGCTCGCGGCGGCAGCACTGCCGACGCACACCAGCGTGCCGCAGTTACGGGTGCCTGCCGTCGACACCGAAACAGTTGCGGACGTGCCATTCGGCACGATCGTGCCAAAATCGAGCGCTGCATTATTGGTGATCGCAACGGGTTGAAGAATAGTCGCCCGGGCGGTCGCATCGGCGGATGCGGCCTGGGCGGCAGAGGAGGTGCCAAGTATAGCAGTAGCCATTACAGCCCCCGCCATCACCAGATTCAAAAAGTTCTTGTTAATCATCACATGTCCCTTGTGTTTGAAGCCGGGGAATCGGTCCTGAGTACCATCACCGGTATCGCCAAAATGGATGTAAATGATTGTCGAAACCACCAATGCGGATGGTTAACGCGATATTATAGCCGGCCTATCTATGTGATAGGCATAAGAAAAATATAGAATGGCCCAGAAATCGGCGAGTCGCGCCGATTCGTCAACAATGGCGAATATCGCCATCATGGGGCGATTTTGGTTCTATATCGGTAGAGGTGTCGCCAAGATGTTGCCGCAGATGGCAGTGGTGATCACGCCCGATCTGCATCAGAAATCGGGCGTGGCCAGTCGGATCAAATCAGCCGTTTTGGGCTTCAGGCATTCAGGCGCAGGCGCAATTCCTTGCCCGGTTTGAAATGGGGAACCCGCTTTGCTGCGACAGCAACGGTTTCACCCGTGCGCGGATTACGGCCTTCGCGGGCTTCGCGGTCACGCGTAGAAAACGCGCCGAAACCGCGGAGTTCCACCCGGCCACCGCTGGCCAATTGGTCAACGATGGAGTCGAGGATCGTGGCGACGATTCTGTCAGCTTCCTGCACGCGGAGGTGGGGATTCTGGCGCACCAGCAATTCGACAAGCTCTGAACGGATCATCAATTTCTCCCGTAGTCCGAGATGAACGAAACCCGGGCCATCTCTATCGTCAGGTCTGACGCCAGTTGTAGCCCCGGAGTGATTACGCGAACCAATGGGAGAGGATATTTTCCTCTACCGTCACAATCACGCTTCATGCCGGAAGTTGCGTATGAGTTTCAATAGGAAAGTGACTAAGTTAACTGTGAAAAGTCTTTATATTGGGCGACATAAGGATAAGAATCTTGTCCATTTCCGTCCAATGGTCGAAAAGGCCCGCACTGTTTCACGATACAGAAGCGCATTTGATAACCCAGAGGAGTGAAGTGATGAAGCCCGTCCACCTGTCATGGCTATTGGCATTGACCGTCAGCATACCGTCGATTGGGACCGCCGCACCATTGGCCAAGCCGCCAGCTTTCGCCATTTGCGGTGCTTGTCATCAGGTGACGCCGGGCGCGCGTTCGACCATCGGGCCGAATCTTTGGGGCGTCGGTGGGCGCAAGGCTGGCAGTTTGCCGGGCTTTGCCTATTCGCCCGCGATGAAGGCGTCGCCGATAAAATGGGATCGCGCCAAGCTTGTCGCGTTTCTGAAAAATCCCAAGGCCGTGGTGCCGGGGACGCGCATGGCGTTTGCGGGCATATCTGACCCTGCTCGGGCGACCGAGGTGGCCAATTATCTGCTGTCCCTGAAATAGGGCTGGCGCATGGCGAGGGGGGACGTTTGTCCCTTCAGCTTGTTGCCACGAAAAAGGGGCCGTCCAGCATCTGCCGGACGGCCCCTTTTTGTTGATAGGACGGGAGGGCGTTGGCCCTCCCGCACCATATCTTACTTCTTGTCGCCGCCGCGTGCCTTGAGCGCTTCGCCCAAGATGTCGCCGAGCGATGCGCCCGAGTCGGACGAACCGTACTGAGCCACAGCCTGCTTTTCTTCGGCGATCTGCATCGCCTTGATCGAGAAGTTCGGCTTCTTCGAACGGTCGAAACCGATCACCATCGCATCGAACTTCTGGCCGACCTGGTAACGTTCCGGACGCTGTTCGTCGCGATCGCGACCCAGATCCGAACGCTTGATGAAGCCGGTCACGCCATCGTCGCCAACCTGCACTTCAAGGCCGCCATCACGCACTTCAAGCACGGTCACGGTCACGACTTCGTTCTTGTTGACGCCGCCTGCACCCGAGGTGGCAACAGCCGTCGAAGCGCCAGCGCGTTCAAGCTGCTTGATGCCCAGCGAGATGCGTTCCTTCTCGACGTCGATGTCGAGGACGATGGCCTTGACCATTTCGCCCTTGTGATGAAGGTTGAGCGCTTCTTCGCCCGACACGCCCCATGCGATGTCCGACATGTGCACCATGCCGTCCACATCGCCATCGAGACCGATGAACAGACCGAATTCGGTCGCGTTCTTGACTTCGCCTTCGACTTCCGAGCCGACCGGATGGGCAGCGGCAAAGCCTTCCCAAGGGTTGGTCTGGGCTTGCTTGAGGCCAAGCGAGATACGACGCTTTTCGCTGTCGACTTCGAGGATGATGACATCGACTTCCTGGCTGGTCGAAACGATCTTGCCCGGATGTACGTTCTTCTTGGTCCAGCTCATTTCCGAGACGTGGACAAGACCTTCGATGCCAGCTTCCAGTTCGACGAAGGCACCATATTCGGTGATGTTCGTCACGCGACCGGTGAACTTGCCGCCGACCGGATATTTGGCGGCTGCGCCTTCCCATGGATCGCTCTCAAGCTGCTTCATGCCGAGCGAGATGCGCTGCGTGTCGCGGTTGATGCGGATGATCTGCACGCGGACGGTGTCGCCGATGTTGATCACTTCGTTCGGGTGCTGGATACGCTTGTAGCTGAGGTCAGTGACGTGCAGCAGGCCATCGATGCCGCCGAGATCAACGAACGCACCATAATCGGTGATGTTCTTGACGACGCCTTCGATGATCTGGCCTTCTTGCAGGTTCAGCATCAGGCCCGAACGCTGTTCAGCACGGGTTTCTTCGAGGATCGCACGACGCGAAACGACGATGTTGCCGCGCTTGCGGTCCATCTTCAGGATCTGGAACGGCTGCGGAATGTCCATCAGCGGGGTGACGTCGCGCACCGGACGGATGTCGACCTGGCTGCCCGGCAAGAAGGCCACGGCACCGTTCAGATCGACGGTGAAGCCGCCCTTGACGCGGCCAAAGATGACGCCCTCGACGCGCGAAGACTGGGTGAATTCTGCTTCGAGCTTATCCCAAGCTTCTTCGCGACGCGCACGGTCGCGGCTCAGCATGGCTTCGCCATGGACGTTTTCAACGCGATCGACATAGACGTCGACCTTGTCGCCAACGGCGATTTCAGCCTTCTGGCCCGGTGCCGCGAATTCGCGCAGCGCCACGCGACCTTCGGACTTCAGCCCGACGTCGATGATCGCCATGTCGTTTTCGATTGCGGTAACGGTGCCGGTGACGACGCGGCCTTCAAAGCCGTCATTGCCGCCAAGGGATGCTTCAAGAAGTGCCGCGAAATCATCGCGGGTCGGTTGGACCGAGCTTGCCATAGGATCAAATGTTCCTGTCTGTCAGTTTTCCGGCCATTCGGTTGGTTCCGAAGGTCTTTTGGCCGAAGTGCCGCAACGGCCCCATGCCGGTACGGCATCCATTGGACGTTCGAGATCATGGACGTCCGAAAAATACGAAAAGGCGTACAGGCACATCCGACCAGAAATTGGCGGGGTCTATACGCCGAAGCGGGGACGGCGTTAGCGCCTGTCCCGAATCCGGGCGTCCACAAGCGCAATCGCACGCTGGACGGCCGCGTCTATAGTCAAATCGCTGGTATCTAGCAAGTCGGCATCGGCGGCGCGGACCAGCGGCGCGGCAGAGCGTGCGGAATCTCGTTCATCCCGTTGCCGGATGTCGGCAAGGATCGCATCATAGTCGCCGGTCGGGTCTTCGCGATGGCGGCGTTCTGCGCGAATTTCCGGCCTTGCGGTGACGAACAACTTGGCATCGGCCAGCGGCACAATCACGCTACCAATATCGCGGCCATCAATGATCGCGCCTGCGGTCTGCGCCGCAAAGTCGCGCTGGCGGGCAAGCAGGGCCGCGCGCACCGCCGGATGGATCGATACGCGGGAGGCGAGGCCGCCTGCGGCTTCGTGGCGTAATGCAGGGTCGTCCAGCAGCGATTCCGGAAAAGCCGCGCCTTTCAACGCGTCCGCCGGGTCGTCCGGATTGCCGCCCATCTGCGCGGTCGCGACGCCGACGGCGCGATACAGCATGCCGGTATCGAGATGGGGCAGCCCGTAATGCTGCGCCAGCGCCTTGGCGATCGTGCCCTTGCCGGATGCTGCGGGGCCATCAACGGCGATAATCATGCGGCGGTGTCGGTCGTAGCGATGGGACGGGCCTCAGCGCCGAGTCGGGTCATTAGCGGCACGAAGTCGGGAAAGCTCGTCGCAATCGGGGCCATGTCGTCAATCTGCACCGGCTCTTGCGAGACCAGACCGGCGACAGCAAAGCTCATCGCGATGCGATGATCGAGTCGCGTGGCGATGGTTGCGCCGCCGGGGAAGGGATCGCCATTGCGGCCTTCGATGATCAGCCCGTCCTCAACTTCTTCCACCGTCGCACCAATCGCACGCAGCCCTTCGGCCATCACGGCGATACGGTCCGATTCCTTGACGCGCAATTCTTCCAGACCGCGCAGCACCGACCGGCCCTTGGCCATGGCGGCGGCGATGAACAGGACCGGGAATTCATCGACCATGCTCGGCACGATGTCATGCGGCGACTCGATGCCATGGAGGACGCTGTGACGCACGCGAATATCTGCCACCGGCTCTCCGCCGACAATCCGCTGGTTGATGAGCTGCACATCGCCGCCCATCGCCTGCAACAAGGTGAACAGGCCTGCGCGGGTCGGGTTGATGCCGACATTTTCGACCGTCACATCCGATCCCGGCACCAGTAGTGCAGCAACGACCGGGAAGGCGGCAGAGGATGGATCGCCCGGCACGACGATCTGCTGCGGCTTCAGCTCGGCCTCGCCGCGAATCGTGATCGTGCGCACCCCATCGGCATCGGTGTCGACGGTCAGTTCGGCCCCGAATCCGGCCAGCATCTTTTCGCTATGATCGCGGGTCGGGATCGGTTCGATGACAGTCGTGATGCCGGGCGTATTGAGACCGGCCAGCAATATCGCCGATTTCACCTGTGCCGATGCGACCGGCAGGCGATAGCGAATCGGCACAGCCGGACAGGCCCCGCGCATCGTCAGCGGCAGGCGGCCACCCGGCGATGCGGTAAATTCGGCCCCCATTTGCGCCAGCGGCTCAATCACCCGGCCCATGGGCCGTTTGGACAGTGAGGCATCGCCGGTAAAGGTCGCGGTGATGCCGTGGCTTGCGATCAGGCCCATCAACAAGCGGGTCGAGGTGCCGCTATTGCCCATGTCGAGCGCGGTATCGGGTTGCTGCAAGCCGCCCACGCCCACACCGTTGATAATCCAAATACCTTGCGAATCGCGATGGATCGTCGCACCCATCGCCCGCATCGCCGCCGCCGTCGCCAATACGTCCTCGCCTTCCAACAGCCCTTCGACCCGGCTTTCGCCAATGGCAAGCGCCGATAGCATCAAGGATCGGTGGGAAATCGACTTGTCGCCGGGCACGCGTTCGGTGCCGGTAAGGGGGCCGTGGCTGTGAAAGCTGGCAGAGGCTGGTTTTTCATGCATAGCACCGGGTCTTTGACAGCGCCGTAAAGCTATGGCAAGGCGCAGCGCAATTCGGGAGCGCATAGACAGCATTTGCGTGTCGGCGCTCCTTGGCAACTTCACACCGCAAATTTGCGAAGCGAAAGGTTCACAACATCGTGATCAAGGCAGAATGGGGCACCAAGCGTACTTGCCCGAAATGCAGCACGCGCTTCTACGACCTCGGCAAGGATGATCCCGTCACCTGCATCAGCTGCGGTGGCTCATGGATGCCGGAGCCTGTGCTGAAGTCCAAGCAGCCGCTGCCGTTTGAAGCAGTGAAGGCTGATGACGTCGATCTGGTCAAGCATGATACGGACCTCGTCGAGGAAGAAGTGCTCAACATCGATGATCAGGAACAAAGCCCTGACGACGAAGTCGACCTCGGTGGCGATGACGATCTCGGCGTTGCGACCGGCGATAACGACGACGAAAATTAATCCCTTGCGATTTGGCGCGGCCTTACTTATAGGCCGCGCCAAGCCATTGCGGTGTCATGCATCGCAGGCTGAATGGTGACGGGGCCTTAGCTCAGCTGGGAGAGCGCTACACTGGCAGTGTAGAGGTCAGCGGTTCGATCCCGCTAGGCTCCACCATTTCTTTTTACTGGCACTTTTTGAGGGCTTGGCTTCACTTCTTTGGGAAAGTGGCCGGGCCTTTTTTCGTTGTCAGGCCGCTGCTTGTGGTGACATGGCTGGCCTTACCAGCGGATCAGCGCCGGGATGATGAGGCGACCGAAAAATCCTGAAATCAGGACCGGGACGCTGTGCCAGATGCCGATATGGAAGATAGTATCGAGCGGGCAGCTGATACCATAAGCGCATACCCCGATGGCGCCTGCTGCAATGCCGACAAGCAGGCTCGCGCGTTCGGGGGAGACCGGGGCGCCGCGGCGCAGGCGGCGGGTGAGGGCAGTGGCCATCAGCAGGCCAAAGCCAGTTCCATAAGCGACGCAATTAAAATCATGTTCGGGGGCGAGAATCGGGGGATCGTCGTGATGATGTAATGTGGCCATGATGATCGCGGATAATGGCAACAGGCTCGCCATGGCGACTGCCCATTTCCAGCCATCATGCCGATTCCCGACCTGTGGGCCGGCCATCATCACGACGCTGCTGCCCGCCGCCAGTGAAAGTATCAGAAATAGCCCATTGGCGATCAGGAACATCGGCGGGAATGCGCCCGCCAACAGATCCTCCCGAATATCAAGCCACAAGGCAGAGAGCGCAAAGCTCGCCAGCGCCGCCAAGGCCAGCTGGAGCATCCCGCTACGGATGCGGAGCGCGCGGACGGGGCGCAACCGTTCGACCAGATCATAGATCAGATGGTCAATTTCCCGAACCATATTCATTGTGCTTTCTCGACCATTGAGGCCAATTTCTTCAATCCACGATGGATGTTGATCTTGATCAGCGGCTCGCTCTGGCCGCATGATTGCGCCGCTTCGGCCACAGTGCGGCCTTGGATCTTCACCATTTCGATCGCGCGGACCTGTGCGGGCGACAAATGGGCGAACAGCCGTTCCAGACTGATTCGCGCGACGATTTCATCTTCATCGCCTTCGCCATGATCCGGGACGTCATCCGCCAAGGCTACCTCCTCGCGGCGATAGACATGGCGGAGATGCTCGATCCAGCGATAGCGCGCAATCGCCGCCAGCCATGGCAGGAACGGGCGATCGGGATCATAGCTTGCCAATTTGCGATGGAGCGACAGCAATGTATCCTGCACCAGATCGTCGAGTTGATTGGCCAACACCCGGCGACCGAAATAACGGCGCAGCCATTGGGCGCTTTCCTCCAGCAATGTCCGATAGGCCAGCCTGTCCCCCCCTTGGGCATTGGCCATCAGGCGGGACAGGCTCGCCTCATCGGCGATCATACAAGCCACTTTTTGGCGATGAGCGCATCGGCGGAAAATAGACCGCCACCCCGAACAACCAAGGTCAGCGCAAGCGCGGCCCATAGCGAATTGACCGGCCACCATGCATCGGGATAGACGAAGATCTGGATCACCAGCGTCATGCCCAACAGGCTCAGCGCCGAAAGGCGCGTCGCTAATCCCAGCACCAGCAGGATTGGAAACAGATGCTCCGCCAATGTCGCTGCCAAGGTGGCGAATTCAGTCGGCAAGGGGACGCCGCTATATTCCTCGGCGAACAGGAATCGGGTGTTCTCGCTGATTGTCAGCCAGCTTCCCTCTTCGATCTTGGCGCGGCCAGATCGCCAAAATACCCCCGCCAGCGCCAAGCGGACGAGCAGCATGACCCCTGCTTCGGCCATCTTGCCAGACAAGACGAACAGGACCTGTCGCCACAGGTGCGTTATGGCACGCACCGGTCAGGCCTTTTTGGGTGTCAGAGATCCATTGCCCTTGGGCGTCTTGGTCTTGAGGCAAGTGCCCGCCTTGACGAGCTTCCAGGCATTGCCCTGATAGTCGGTCGTGGAGGTGCCGGCACAGCTGGTGCCCGGGCCTGCGGCGCAATCATTCTTACCTGCCTTGGCTATGCCATAGCATTTTTCGGTCGCCTTTTTGGCAGGACCGGTATCGGCAGCTTGCGCCATGCCGGTAGAAATCGAGGCGACGAGCGCCGCAGCGCATAGGGATTTCACGGAAGAACGCAACATCATACTAACTCCAACGCAAATTTACAGATACTGGTAAGCTACTGATACGCCGAAACACCTTGCGGTGGTTCCGCTATAATTCGGTCACCATAACGGACTGGTTACAGGTCGCTACTGGTAAATTTCCAACAGATAGGTTTCGATCCGATAAATTTTTACCCGCAGGTGTAACCGGAGATGCGGTCGCAACGAATGAGGCGGTGCCACTTTCGGCACAGTTCATACGGAGACCCACTCATGTCCACTCTCGTGAAAAGCATGGGCCTTGCCTCGGCTGCAGCCCTGTTCGCCATGTCCGCTATTGCTGTTGCGACACCTGCGCATGCACCTGAAGGCAGCACCGGCAAGTCGCTGTCGGCGGACGATACCGCACATTGCTATGGCGTTAACAGCTGTAAGGGCAGCGCCGATTGCAAGACCACCACGCATGAATGCAAGGGCATGAATGCATGCAAGGGCCATGGCTTCAAGGCGATGACCGCTGGTCAGTGCCTCGCCAAGGGCGGCACCATCGGCGATCTCGGCTGATTGAAATCTTCTTGATTGTAGGCCCGGTTGCGCTCCCCCGCAGCTGGGCCATGTCATGAAAAGACCAAGTTTCTGGAGCGTGGCCGATGTCCTCTATTCCACATTTTTCCGGTTTTGGTCTCGGCCTGCGCAAGCAACATTATGCCGATTTCCTGCATCGCGATGTGCCGGTGGATTTCGTTGAGATCATCTCCGAAAATTATATGGTCGATGGCGGGCGGCCATTGGCGACGCTGGATGCGATCCGGGCGAAATATCCGGTGGTCATGCATGGCGTGTCGATGTCGATCGGATCTGCGCAAGGATTGGACCAAGCCTATTTGCTGCGATTGAAGCAATTGGTGGACCGGGTGTCCCCATTATGGGTGTCCGATCATTTGTGTTGGACCGGGGTGGATGGCCATAACAGCCATGATTTGCTGCCGGTGCCATATACCCAAGAGGCGCTGGACATCGTCTGCGCCAATATCGGGCAGGCGCAGGAGATATTGGGCAGGCCGATGCTGTTCGAGAACCCGTCGAGCTATCTGACCTTCCCCGATGACGTCATGACGGAATGGGCGTTCATGACCGAGATGTGCCAGCGGACTGGCTGTTATCTGCTGCTCGATATCAATAATGTGTTTGTGAGCGCCACCAATCACGGCTTTTCCGCCGCCGATTATCTGGCGGGTATCCCGGTTGAATATGTGCGGCAGGTGCATCTCTCCGGACATACGCAGGGCGAGATCCTGATCGACACCCATGATCACCCCGTGTGCGAAGCGGTATGGGATCTATATGCCCAAGGCTGCGCGCGATTTACGCACGTCGCCACGATGATCGAGCGCGATGACGATATACCGCCGCTTGACGATCTGCTCGTTGAACTGGCGATGGCGCGCACCTTGGCGGCGCGTGCCGGGAGGTTATTGGCATGAGCCTGTTGGCCCTGCAACGCGATATTTTGGCGCAATTGCTGTCGGACGATGTGCCGCTACGGCCCGAATGGGATACGCGCTTGGACAAAGGGCTGGCGGTGTATCGCAACGCCTATCGCGCCCGACTGGTCGGCTGTCTGCGTGAGATGTTCGACAAGAGCTGGTCGTGGATTGGCGATGAGAGTTTCGATGCCGCCGCCTGCCATCACCTGATCCTGCATCCGCCGCATAGCTGGACCCTCGATGATATCGGCATGGGGTTTAGCGACACCTTATCGAGCCTGTTCCCGAATGATCCGGAGGTGGAAGAGCTGGCATGGCTTGAATGGACGATGCAGCGGGCGTTTTGCGCGGCGGATGTGCCCGCCTTATCGGCCAGTGATTTTACGACCCTGACTACCGATTATGATGAAGGCGATTGGACAGCGATGCGCCTTGTATTCGTGCCGAGCCTGTATGTGCGACCAATACGCACAGCATGCGTGGAATTATGGAATGCCATGACCCATGAACAACCGATGCCCTCATTGATGCTGGAAAAACCGGCGACGCTGATCGTCTGGCGCGAAGGCATGACGCCATGTTTCCGGATGCTGGCGCATGATGAATCGCTCGCACTCGCGATGATGCAATGTGGTGAAAGCTTTGGTGCGTCCTGTGAGATGCTGGCCAGTGACGCCGATCCGCAAGCGGCGATTGCGACCGCTGGCAGTATATTAGGACGATGGATCGCCGAGGGGCTGATCGCTGAAATCCAGTGATCGTCAAAGCTGGCGAGGTCTGGGTGCGCTAGGACCGATGGTGCATTATGGGAAAGCCGGCATCCATTTTGTCGCCTGACCGTTCAAGGGGAATGTTTGCCGCATTTTGCATGTTTAATACAGTGGTAACAATGAATCGCTTGCAAGTGAACAAAAAACCCTTAAACTCATAACATTGTTCAATGTATCGAGTATGCGTAACATGAATATGATGAACGTTATGGCCGCCCCGCGGTCTGTGCACGAATATGTCAGGGAACTGGCAACCCGCCTCAAATCAGCTGTGAATGTCCGCGACGGGGTCATCGACTTTCGGGAATGCCTGAACGTCGCCGTGGAGATTGAGCGACTTCCTGCCTTGTTGGAACCCGGCGCCCGTGAACAGGAAACGGCGGATTTCAATCCGCTGATGCTGGGTGCATTGCTGGGAATCAAACAAATCTCTGCGGCGCGCATATTGGCATGCCTGCTCAACCATCCAGATATGGTCCATAGTCAGGAAAGCCTGTCGGCCCGATTTGGATTCTCCTCGCGCAGCGTGGTTGTCTATATGTCCCATTTGCGGTCGGCGCTGGAACAATTTGGCATGCGCCATTTCGTTCATGCCATCTATAAATCGGGCTATTATGTCAGCGCAGCGGATGTGGAGGTGGTGCGGGCTTTCATCGCATCGGCGCAGGCGCCGGAATCACTGCAAGCGGTCGCCAACTGACTTTCAGCGCATCGTCAGAAAAGGTGGGAAGTAAGTAATTTTTCCACAAAAACGATGCGATGACAGATGGCTAAAGCGCGCTGCGTCAGATTGCGCGTAGCGCGCAATGGCGCCTGTTTTGACCTGATTCGATTTTTTATCAATCCTGTTGCCATGAGGCATATCCTTGATCTGGATATGCCTCGCGGTTGGCGGATGAGGCTGGGGCCGAGAATGCGGCTGATCGCTTAGGTCCTGACCCTAATCGACCCAATCAAGGCCGATGTCGCGATACAGGCTGCGATCGTCTTCCCAATCCGGCTTGACCTTCACATGGAGGTAAAGATGGACCTTCTGCCCCAATAGATTGGCGAGTTCGGTGCGCGCGCGCGATCCGATTTCTTTCAGGCGCACCCCGCCTTTGCCAAGGATGATGGCGCGCTGGGTGGGACGTTGGACAAGAATTTGCTGGTGGATTTCCACCGACCCGTCTTCGCGCTCCTTATAACGCTCGGTTTCGACCGCGCTCGCATAGGGCAGTTCGGCGTGGAGCTGGAGATAGAGCTGTTCGCGTGTGATTTCAGCCGCCATCATACGGTCGGTCGCGTCCGACACCTGATCTTCCGGGAAATGCCATGGTTCATGCGGCATTCTTTTGGCCAGTTCGGCCTTGAGTTCAGCCACGCCATCGCCGGTCGAGGCACTAATGAACCAGGTTTCATCGAAGGTCATGCGTTCATTAAGCTTTTGAGCGTGGACCAAAAGCCGTTCCTTGGCGGACACATCGACCTTGTTCAACACGAGCATCTTCGGCTCGGGCCGTTCGGCCAGCGCTTCGATGATCATGTCGACCTTGGGACCAAGGCCAGCCTTGCCGTCGACGACCAGCAAAATCACGTCCGCGCCGGATGCGCCGCCCCATGCGGCCTGCACCATCGCACGGTCGAGCCGACGCTTCGGTTCGAAAATGCCGGGTGTGTCGACCAGCAGCAATTGGGCATTGCCCTCAATCGCCACACCGAGCAGCTTGGTCCGCGTTGTCTGCGCTTTGGGGCTGACGATGGCGATCTTCTGGCCGACGAGGGCGTTGACCAAGGTCGATTTACCCGCATTGGGGGCGCCGACCAGCGCGACGACACCGCATTGTTGCCCGGATTGTTCTTCAGTCATATCCATCATCACTTTAATTGGGCCAGCAAGGCCTTGGCTGCGGCGGTTTCCGCTTCCTGTTTCGAACTGCCGGTGCCGGTGGCGGACCCTGCGCCATTCACGCTCACCGTTACGGTGAACACGGGGCTATGGTCGGGGCCGGACCGATCAGCGACATCATAATGTGGCGGCTTGCGGCGATGCGCGGCAGCCCATTCCTGCAGAGCCGATTTGGGATGTTGCGGGACGGCGACGGTGCCAGTCACCTGTGCGGCCCAAAGCTTGCGGATCAATGATTGCGCGGTCTCTATCCCGGCCTCCAGATAGACCGCGCCGATCAGCGCTTCCATCACATCGCCGAGAATATTGGTCGAGGACGAACCGCCATCGTCGCGGGCCTGTTTGCCGAGCCGCAATCGTGCTGGCACGCCAAGTGCACGGGCGATGCTGGCGCAGCTTTCTCCCGAAACCTGGGCATTGAACCGTTTCGACAAATGCCCCTCTGGTTCGTCCGGATACAGTTCATACAGCCATTGCGCCATTACAAGGCCGAGAACCCGGTCGCCGAGAAATTCCAGCCGCTGATAATGCATCTCCCCATGGCTGCCATGGGTCAGCGCCTGCATATATGGGGCAAGATTAGCCGGACGATGGCCAAGCGCATCGGCCAGCCAATCGGCGATGTCGGCGGGCGGTGTCAGAAACCTTCCCCGATACGCGAGGGGCGCATGGCCCCGAGCCATGTCCAAGGCAACAGCCAATTGGCGCTGCCATCGGTGGAGAAATAGGTAAAGGCAGCGCGGCCAATGAGGTTTTCCTCCGGCACCATGCCGATTCCGCCCTCATTGGGGCTAAAGCGGCTGTCGAGGCTGTTGTCGCGATTGTCGCCCATCATGAAATAATGGCCTTCTGGCACGATTGTCGGCGCGACATTGTCCTTGGCGATATCGCCGAGATCAAGCACGGCATAGCTTTTGCCATTGGGCAAGGTTTCGCGGAACCGGCGATAGCGACACACCTCATGGCCATCTGGCAGGAATTCGGCGACCGGCGTGTTCAGAAATGGCTGCGGTTCGCACAGGCTGTTGGCGGATATGGGCTTTAGGAAATCATCCATCGGCTCGCGCGGGACCGGCTTGCCGTTCAGGATGATCTGTCCGTTGCGCACTTCAACCACATCGCCGGGCAATCCGATCAACCGTTTGATATAATCGACCTTGTTTTCGGGCGGGGCGCGGAACACGACGACATCGCCGCGTTGCGGCTCTTGCGCCAGAATCCGGCCATCGAACTGAATCAGACCGAACACAAAGCTATGGCGCGAATAGCCATAAGGCCATTTTGATACGAGCAGATAATCGCCGACCAACAGACGCGGCAACATCGATTCCGAGGGGATGTTGAACAGGCCGAAAACAAGGCTGCGGATCACGAAGGCGATCAGCAATACCGTCCCGAAGAAACGCAGATTCTCCCGCCAGCCGTCTTTATGCGCGGCGGGGCTGGGTTTTTCGGGCGGAATCGATGCATTTTCAGTCATGGGGATGGCTTTCGCGTGCCATTGCACCAACGTCAAGCCGCTTTCCAACTTGGAGGGGGCCATAACCATGGTTATAGACGGAAGATGGGTGTCCGGCCCGATTGGAGTGATAGTAATGACGCTTGGTTCTACTGCCCTTAAAGATCTGTTTGCGCATGATGCGGGGCGCGTAGAAAATTTCAGTTGGGAAGCTGCTGGAATCTGGTTCGACTGGTCGAAGACTCATATCGACACTGCGCAACTGGTGGCGGGTGTGGCACGTCTTGAAAGGGCCGATTTCGTCGAATGGCGTCGTCGCCTTGCCGAGGGTGAGGTGGTGAACGAAACCGAAGGTCGTGCCGCCGAACATATGGCCGAACGTGGCACCGGCGCGGACGAGAGCGTAGCGATTGCACGCGCGCTCCATGCCCGGATGCGCGGGCTGGTGGAGGCTATTCACCAAGACCTGCTGGGTGAGATCAGCCATATTATCCACGTCGGCATTGGCGGATCGAAACTGGGGCCGGATTTACTGGTCGATGCGCTGGGGCGTGAAAATGCCCGTTATGAGCTGCACGTCGTCTCCAATGTCGATGGGATGGCGCTGAAAGAAGCCTTTGGCCGTTGCGATCCGCAGCGCACGTTGCTGGTGATCGCGTCCAAGACCTTCACCACCAGCGAGACGATGCTCAATGCCGCATCGGTGATCGAATGGATGGAAGAGGCAGGGGTCGAGGATTGCTATGGCCGGATTGTCGCGCTGACCGCCGATCCAGACAAGGCGCTGGAATGGGGTGTCGATGAGACGCGCATCCTGCCGTTCAGCGATACGGTGGGCGGGCGTTATTCTTTGTGGTCGTCGATTGGCTTCCCGGCGGCGTTGGTGCTCGGCTGGGATGCTTTTGCCGATCTGCTGGCAGGTGCCGCAGCGATGGACCAGCATTTCATGGAGGCGGACCCCGCGCGCAATGCGCCGGTGGTCGCGGCGGTGATTGATCGGATTTATGTCGAACAATTCGGCTGCCAGACGCGGGCGGTGTTCGCTTATGACGAACGGCTGCGGGAATTGCCCGGCTATCTCCAGCAATTGGAGATGGAGAGCAATGGCAAGTCGGTCGATCATCAGGGCAAGCGCCTTGGCGTGCCGTCCGCCCCGATCACATGGGGCGGGGTCGGGACCGATGGGCAGCATGCGGTGTTCCAATTATTACATCAAGGCACGCTGATAGCACCAATGGAGTTTCTGGCGGTGATCGAGCCCGGCCATGATCTCGATGAGGCGCATCATTTGCAATTGCTGACGAATTGCCTGGCGCAGGCATCGGCATTGATGACTGGCCGTTATAGCGATGACCCCGCGCGATCCTATCCCGGCGACCGGCCTTCGGTGACGATTTTGCTCGACCGGATCGATCCTTTTACCTTGGGCGCGTTGATCGCTTTTTACGAGCATCGGACATTTGTGAATGCGGTGATGATCGGCAATAATCCGTTCGATCAATTCGGGGTTGAACTGGGCAAGGAGATGGCGCGTGAAATCGCGGAATCAGGGGCGGGGCATATGGACCCCTCCACCGCCAATCTCGCGAAACGGATCGGAATTTAAGCGTCTAACAGGGCGTTATCGGCTTAGAGCCAGCCCTCTGCGCGATACCAGCGCGCGGCGAGGCGCGCGCCGCGTTCGGTTGGCATGCGCGGTTCCCAAATATGGGCAGGCGGGCGGCGATCTGCGGTGCAGACCCAGTCGGGATGGCAGAAATAGGCGACGCGGTCGGCGGTCAGCTTGGCCTTTGGACCCCGCAATCGGACATCGAGCCAGCTTGCCCATTCCATGATCTTGCGCGGCATCGGCAACGGCAGGACCGAACGGTCCATCGCCCGGCCAAGGCACAAGGCGAATTCGCGATGGGTCCAGCCCTCGGGCTTGCCATCGTCCGGCTCATAAATCTGGCCGATGCTATCCGCAGCGTCCGCCAGTTGCAGCAATAAGCGGGCAAGATCCCCCGCCTCGATGATCGACATCGCGCCGCCGGGCGGCAACATCACGACCCGGTGCTTGGCCATGCGGAATAGTTCGAGCGTTTCCCGATCACCCGCACCATAGACCGCAGGCGGGCGGACGATTGTCCACGCCATGCCGGATTGCTGGACCAGCGCCTCGGATTGTGCCTTGGACCGGCCATAAGCGGACAGCGAGGGTTCACGCGCCGCGAGTGATGACACATGAATGAACCGGCCAATCCCGGCGCGGGTGGCGGCAGCCAGCACATTGGCCGTGCCGGTGACATTGCCCGCGATGAAGCCCGCCTCATCCTGCGCGTTGATGACGCCAGCAATATGGAGCACGGCATCCGCGCCCGCCATCAATTGATCCAGCCCTTCGGCATCGTCGAGCGACCCGCCCACCCATGTTACGCCGTCGCGCGGGGGTTGCATCCGGCGGGTGAGGGCGCGAATTTCCAGCCCGAGGCTGCGCGCCTGATCGAGCACATGGCCACCGACAAAGCCGGTCGCGCCGGTAATGGCGATCACGGTCATGTCAGAGCAGGACCAGATGATCGCGATGGACAAAGGCGGCACGTGGCGCATAGCCGAGCAATTCGGCCAATGTGTCGCTGCGCTTGCCCATCACCAATTGCGCCTCATCGGCATCATATTCGGCCAGACCCTGCCCGATTTTTTCGCCGTTGCTATCGATAATGTCGATCAGGTCGCCGCGTTCGAACCGGCCGGTGAGGGCGGTGACACCTGCGGGCAACAGGCTGCTGCCGCGTTCCAGCGCACGTAGCGCACCTGCATCGATGGCGGCGCTACCCTTCACGGTCAGCCGCCCGACCAGCCAGGTCTTGCGCGCCGATCCGGCCTTGGAGGCAAGGAATACCGTGCCGATATTGCTGTGCATGAAGCGTTGCAGCGGCTGATCATGTTCGCCAGAGATGATCGCGAGGTTGATTCCTGCGCGGGTGGCGATGCGCGCGGCCTCAAGCTTGGAAACCATGCCGCCCGATCCCATGCCGGAGCCAGAGCCGCGATCCGCCATGGCCATGATCTTGGCGTCGATCCGGCTGACTTGCGGCACGAGCTTGGCGTTCGGGTCGGTCTTGGGATTGGCGGTGTACAGGCCGTCGATATCTGACAGCAGCACGACCCCGCTGGCGCGTGCGGCCTGACCGATACGCGCGGCCAGGCGGTCATTATCGCCAAAGCGAATTTCAGCGGTCGCGACCGAATCATTTTCGTTGATGACCGGCACGACGCCGAGTTCCAATAGGCGATCCAGCGTGGCCGAGGCGTTGAGATAGCGGCGGCGATCTTCGAGATCATCGAGCGTGACGAGAATTTGCGCGGCGATCAGGCCCTGTGCCTCCAGTAACTCCGCCCATTGCTGGGACAAGGCGATCTGGCCGACGGCAGCGGCGGCCTGCGCATCCTCAAGGCTAGCGCGGCCACCCTTGGCGAGGCCGAGACGCCGTGCGCCCAAGGCAATCGCGCCAGAGGAGACGAGCACGACCTGCTGCCCGGCAGCGCGGCGTTCGGCAATGTCCCCGGCCATCGCCTCCAGCCAGTCGCGCCGGATATTGCCCTGTTGATCGACCAACAGGGCGGAACCGATCTTGATGACCAGCCGGGTGCAGTTTTCAGGTGCAAACAGGCTGGATGCCGGGATTAAATGGGTGACCATGTCCCGTCTCCACCCTCTGCTGCATGGCCTGCCGCAACGGCCTCTTCTTCGCGTGCCTTGGTGATATTGGCGAGCAGACGGTCGAGAATTGCTTCCACGCCTTCGCCGCTTGCGCTCGAAAGTGGCATCACGGTGACGCCGCTTGCCTCTTCAAGATCGTGTATCAGCATGTCGCGCAGCTCGTCATCAATCGCATCGACCTTGTTGAGCGCGATGATCATCGGTTTTTCCAACAACCCAGCGCCATAGGCATCGAGTTCGCCCATCACGATGTCATAGGCCTCGACCGGATCATTGCCGGTGGCATCGATCAGGTGCAGCAAGACCTGACAGCGTTCGATATGGCCCAGAAAGCGGTCGCCGATCCCTGCACCTTCTGCCGCGCCTTCGATCAGGCCGGGAATATCGGCGATCACGAATTCACGGTCGCGGTGGCGCACCACGCCCAATTGCGGACGGGTAGTGGTGAACGGATAATCGCCGACCTTGGCATTGGCGTTGGTCACGGCGTTGATGAACGTCGATTTGCCCGCGTTCGGCAAGCCGACCAGCCCGGCATCGGCCAAGAGCTTGAGCCGCAGCCACACATAGCCTTCGGCACCCGGCCAACCGGGGCCGTGTTGGCGCGGGGCGCGGTTGGTGGAGGTTTTATAGGTCAGATTGCCGCGACCGCCATCGCCGCCGCGCATGAAGACGATTCTCTGCCCGACTTTGGTAAAGTCAGCGAGCACATCTTCCTTGTCTTCCGACAGGATCTGGGTGCCGACCGGGACCTTGATGACAAGGTCGTCGCCGCCCGCGCCGGTGCGATTGCCGCCAGACCCGCCCTTGCCGCGTTGTGCGCGGAAATGCTGGGTGTAGCGGAAGTCGATCAGCGTATTGAGGCCAGCGACGGCTTCGAAAATGATGTCGCCACCCTTGCCGCCATTGCCGCCATCAGGGCCGCCATATTCGATGTACTTTTCGCGCCGGAAGCTGACAGCCCCCGGGCCGCCCGCGCCGGAGCGGACGAAAATTTTAGCCTGGTCGAGAAAATGCATGTTGTGGCCAGTAGAACGTCCGCGCCGAACGGGGAAGCATTTTGTGCATTTTTGGCTTTATTGCGTATGTTTGCATGTCAGATTTGCAGCGCTGCGACCGGATTGGCGACCGGAATGCTCAACTCCAAGCGAATCGCTTCTGTTTCTTGATATTCGGCATGGGCCTTGGCGATGCCGATTCGCAGATGTTCGACCGCCATTTCACGGGCTGTTTCCGGAGGCTGACCAAGGGCTAATGCAAATTCCTCGCCCAGGAGAGAATAACCGAGTGCCCCCAGCACAAGGCTGAGCGTATGGCGTTGCAGCGGGATATGCGTGCCTGCTTGCATCAGATCCCCGACCACATCGCGCAAGGTCCGCAAGATCGGATCGAGTACATCGCGATTGCCGGTCAGAATCATCCATGCCGCCAGCGGGCCGACGCCTTCTTTTTTAAACGCGTCATAAATGAGGTGGACGATTTCCGCTGGATTCGCGGCGTCATCACGCGCCCGGTGCACGGCCTGGCTGATGCGCGCGCTTACGCGCCCGGAAATCGAGGTGGCGAGCGCCTTTTGCAATTCGGCGGCGGTGCCGAAATGATGGAGGAGATTAGCATGGGTGCGGCCTATTCGGTCGGCCACTGCTTTCAGCGTCACGGCATGGGGGCCGGCGTGGAGCAACAGGCTGCGCGCGGCCTCCAGCGCCAGTTCGCGGCCTTCTTCTTGGGTGAACCGCTTCTTTGATGTTGACGCGATCATATGGATGTTCTCGCTACGCCACAGGACTAATCTTTTCAGATGCTTACAGTCTAGCCGAGTCGCGATATGATGCAAGACTTCAAGCTGCGGGCCTTCCCTTGTGCGGGAAACATCCTATATTCCGCTCTTATGACAGATTTTTTCGCGGACCCGCGCCAGTTCCTTTATCGCCCCGACGGCCTTGATCCGATGGAGGCGCAGCAATTGACGGCCCATGCGTTGCGACATTGCGACGATGGCGAATTATACCTGCAATATGGCGCATCCGAGACCTTCGGTTTTGATGACGGGCGTCTGAAAACCGCCAATTACAGCACTGAATCGGGCTTTGGCTTGCGCGGCGTATCGGGCGAGATGACCGGCTTTGCCCATGCCAATGAACTGAGTGCGGCGGCGATCCGTCGGGCGGCGGAGACCTTGACCTTGCTTGATCCGGCTTCGGGTGCGCCACAAGGCCCACCGCGTCGGACGAATGAGATCCTCTATCCCGGCTCCAATCCGCTGTCATTGACGCCTTTTGCCGATAAGGTGAAACTCTGCGCCGAAATCGATGCCGCCGCCCGCGCCCGCGATCCGCGCGTCGCACAAGTGAGCGTCGGCCTGTCGGGGAGCTGGAGCGTTGTTGAAATCGTGCGCGCGGATGGCTTTGTCGCGACCGATGTCAGGCCCTTGGTGCGGCTTAATGTCTCGATTGTGGTCGAACAAAATGGCCGACGCGAAAGCGGGACGTTCGGTATGGGCGGACGCTGGATGTATGACCGGTTGTTTACCGCAGAGGCCCAGAATCGCGCGATTGATGAGGCGTTGGCACAGGCGCTGGTCAATTTGGATGCGGTCGATGCCCCGGCGGGTGAAATGACGGTGGTGCTCGGGCCGGGCTGGCCGGGGGTTTTGCTGCATGAAGCCATTGGCCATGGGCTGGAGGGTGATTTCAACCGCAAGGGTTCCAGCGCGTTTTCCGGACGGATCGGCGAGCGCGTGGCGGCTTTGGGCGTGACGGTGGTCGATGACGGGTCGTTATCCGGGCGGCGCGGGTCGTTGACGATTGATGACGAAGGCACGCCGACGCAGGAAACCGTGCTGATCGAAAATGGCATATTGCGCGGTTATTTGCAGGACCGACTCAATGCGCGGCTGATGGGCGGGGTATCGACCGGTAATGGGCGGCGGCAAAGCTATGCCCATGCGCCGATGCCGCGGATGACCAACACCTTTATGAAGGGTGGTCAGGACGATCCGGCGGAAATTCTCTCACGGGTGAAAAACGGGATCTTCGCCAAGAGCTTTGGCGGCGGGCAGGTCGATATTACCAGCGGCAAGTTCGTCTTTTCCTGCACCGAAGCCTATAAGATCGAGAATGGCAAATTGGGCGCGCCGGTCAAAGGCGCGACGTTGATCGGTGACGGGCCAAGCGTGCTGACCCGCGTATCAGCGATTGGCAATGATATGGCGCTTGATGAGGGCGTGGGCATTTGTGGCAAGGGCGGCCAGTCCGTCCCCGCCGGGGTGGGCCAGCCGACCTTGTTGATCGACAGCCTGACCGTGGGCGGGACCGCAGCTTGACGACGGCGAGCATGAATCTTGGCCCCTTGCGCCGCAAGCCGTTCTTCTCGGACAAGGATCGCGCCTTTTGGGTGCTGCAAACCGCCGGTTGGGGCGCGTATTTCGTTCTGCGGACATTGAGCGGCTTTGCCAATGGCGTGGACCTGTTGTTCATCGTGCCGATGGCGATTTCGACCGCTACCGGCTATTCGCTGACATTATTGATGGCGGCGGCCTATCGCCGGTTGATCGATCAGCGCCCGATCATCACCTGGACGCTGTCGATTACCGTGCTGATGATGGCGGCGGTGGCCTATGCGATGATCGAGACACAGGCGTTCATCACCTTTTATCGCCCCGGTGAACGGATGAATGCGCCCTTGTTCTTCGGCGCATTTCTGCTCGATTCGATGCTGCTGCTTGGTTGGTCGGCGCTGTATTACGGCATTAATTTCTATCTGATGCTGGAAAAGCAGGCGGACCAATTGCTCCACCTCGAAAATCAGGCGTCGAGCGCGCAGCTTGCGATGCTGCGCTATCAGCTCAATCCGCATTTCCTGTTCAATACGCTGAACAGCATTTCCACCCTCGTGCTGCTGAAACAGACCGAGCGCGCCAATGCGATGCTGTCGCGCCTGTCGTCGTTTTTGCGTTATACATTGGTGAATGAGCCGACGGCGCAGGTCACGCTGGCGCAGGAGTTCGAAACGCTGAAGCTGTATCTCGAAATCGAGAAGATGCGGTTCGAGGATCGGTTGCGCACCGAATTTTCCCTTGATCCGGCAGTGACGGCAGTGCGATTGCCGTCGTTGCTGTTGCAGCCTCTGGTCGAAAACGCGATCAAATATGCGGTGACGCCGCAGGAAGAAGGGGCGGACATCACGGTCGATGCTCGGCTGGTCGGTAATCGGGTGCAGATCACCGTAACTGACACCGGCCCGGGGTTGAATGCGCCGACGCCGCGCTCCATCGAGTCTACAGGCGTTGGCCTAGCGAACATCCGTGACCGGTTGCAGCAGGCCTTTGGCGATGATCACAGTTTCGAGATTCTACCGGATACGTCGGAGGGATTTTGTGTGCGCATCAACATTCCCTTTCAAACCGAACCCCATAGGGAAACAGCATGACGATTCGGACGATTATCGTCGATGACGAACCGCTGGCATTGCAGGGCCTGCGCCTGCGTCTCGAACCTTTTGAGGATGTCGAGATCATCGAGGCATGTTCGAACGGGCGCGAGGCCATCCGCGCGATCAAGACGCATAAGCCGGATCTGGTGTTTCTCGATATTCAGATGCCCGGATTCGATGGCTTTTCAGTCGTGCAGGGCGTGATGGAGGTCGAGCCGCCGTTGTTCGTCTTTGTCACCGCTTATGGCGAACATGCGTTGCGCGCGTTCGAGGCGCAGGCAGTCGATTATTTGATGAAGCCGGTGGATGTGGATCGGTTGGCCGATACGCTGGATCGCGTGCGCCAACGCCTTGCGGAAAAGCGCGGGGTGGAAGAGGTTGAGCGGTTGAAGGAAGTGCTGGCCGAACATGCGCCGGACGCGGTCGAAACCATGCCTGAAACTGGTGATGCGCCTGCGGCCAATCGTTATGAGAAGCTGATCAACATCAAGGATCGCGGCCAGATTTTCCGGGTCGATGTCGATACGATCGAACGGATCGACGCGGCGGGCGATTATATGTGCATCAATACGGCGGATAACAGTCTGATCCTGCGCGAGACGATGAAGGACCTTGAAAAGCGGCTAGACCCCCGCAAGTTCCAGCGCGTCCACCGCTCGACCATCGTTAATCTCGATTTGGTGCGCGAGGTTCGCCCGCATACCAATGGCGAATGTTTCCTCGTGCTGGAATCCGGCGCGCAGGTGAAGGTCAGCCGCTCTTATCGCGATGTGGTGGCGCGGTTCGTCCACTGAGGCTGTCCTCCAAGTCCCCAAACGCAAAAAGGCCGCGCTTCCTTTAAGGAGGCGCGGCCTTTTTTATGGGATTGGCGACAAGCCGATCCGTTAATGTTGTTTAGCGACCGCCGCCGCCAGTTTTGCGGACAGCGCCCTTATGGCCGCCAACGCCACCCGGCTTGCGGGCCGGACGGAACGGACGGCGCGGACGTTCGCCTTCAGCACCACCGGCGGGGCGGGCGGCACCATCATGACGACGTTGCGCGGTCGGACGCGCAGCGGCAGGCTTTGGCAGGGCGCGCGATTTTTCCATGAAATCGGCGGGCAGTGGGATGGACGTCAGCTTGACCTTGGTCAGGCGTTCGATCCCGCGCAGATAGGCGCGTTCATCCTCGGCGACGAAGCTCATCGCAATGCCGGTAGCACCAGCGCGCGCGGTGCGGCCAATGCGGTGGACATATTGTTC
>DITW01000059.1:57398-65197 GCA_002422945.1 Sphingomonadales bacterium UBA6174
CGCGCTGCGGCTGGCTCTTGTTGCCGTGAATCGCTTCGCAACCGATGCCGGCGGCCTGCAGATGCTTCACCACGCGATCCGCGCCATGCTTGGTACGGGTGAAAATCAGCGCGCGTTCGATCTTTTCATCTTGCAGGGTGAGCGTGAGCAGGCCCTGCTTTTCCGTCTGATTGACGTAAGTGACATATTGATCGACGCGCTCTGCCGTGGTGGCTGGCGGGGTCACCGATACGCGGATCGGATCGTTCAGGAAGCGATCGCCCAGTTCCGAGATCGCCTTTGGCATGGTGGCCGAGAAGAACAGGGTCTGGCGCTTTTTCGGCAGCAGCTTGTCAACGCGCTTGAGCGCATGGATGAAGCCGAGATCGAGCATTTGATCGGCTTCGTCGAGGACGAAGATTTCGACGTTACGCAGGCTCAGTGCATTCTGATCGATCAGATCGAGCAGACGGCCCGGCGTGGCGACGAGAATATCGACGCCGCGCGACAATGCCTTGATCTGGCGACCGATCGGCACGCCGCCGAAGACGGTTTCCACCGACAGGCGGAGGAATTTCGAATAATCGCGGCAGCTGACGGCGATCTGGCTGGCCAATTCGCGGGTCGGCGAGAGAATCAGCATGCGGCAGCTCAACGGGATCGGACGCTTCAGATCGGCGGCGAGGTGATGCAGCGACGGCAGCGCGAACGCCGCGGTCTTGCCGGTGCCGGTCTGGGCGATGCCACACAGGTCGCGGCCTTGCAGCAGGACAGGAATGGCCTTGATCTGGATCGGCGTCGGCGTTTCATAGCCCTTGGCGGCAAGCGCGCGCTCAATCGGTTCGGCAAGGCCGAGGTCTGTAAATTTCGTCATGTTTCGTTACGTCTTTCAATCGTGCAACGACAGGCCGGCCACGACCGGAAACGATCATGGGCCTGCGCAGCGGGGTCAAATGACAACCCGCGTGAAAAGGGATGCCGGTGGCATGAGTCGATCTGAATTCCGGCCCGGATGTCAGGCCCTTGAACAAGGCCTGTATTTCTGGTTCACGCTGCCGGATGGGCTTTTCACACTGCCCTGACAAGCAGGTAATCCTGCCGATCGACGACCGGCCTTTATCCAGCCGGGCGCGAAAAAGCAAGGAAATTGCGCTGATTGATGCGCGCGCCTGTGAAGCTGCTGTTACGCGCCGGAATTTTTTCAGACGGCGGGGTCTTCTTCCAGCGCGTCGAACAGCCAGTCGTGGAACAGGCGCACGGCCCGCACCGACATCGCCGAGCGGCGGCAGGTGAAGTAATAATTATACGGGCTAGCGATCTTTTTGGTGAACAAGGGGGCCAACCGCTCCGCATCGTCCCATTCGCTCAGGTGCGAATCGAGCATGAAGGCGATGCCAAGGCCTTGTGCCGCTGCTTCCAGCATCAATTGTCCCGAGTCCATATGGTCGATAGCGGCGGGCTCGACATCGGGATGGCCCATGGCATCGCGCCATTCGTCGAAGGTTTCCGGCATGTCGCGGTGGAGCAGAATCGTGTGGTGGCGCAGGTCTTTTGGTGTTCTGATCGGGTGGGGACCGTTGATCAATTCGGGCGATGCCAGCGCGACGACATAATTAACGCCCATCCGCCGACCATAAAGCGAAGGCTCGACCGAACGCACCAACACGATGGCGGCATCCAGCCCTTCGCCGACGCGGGCCATGGCATGGGGCGCGGTATCGATGTCGAGATGCAATGTCGGATGCAATTCGCGCAGGTCGGGCAGGCGGTGAATGATCTGCTGCGATGCAAAAAGTGGGGGCATGCCGATACGCAGGCGCATGATTTCAGCGCCGCCGACGGTCGCATCGATCGCATCGATCATGGCATCAAGTGCAGGCGCGATTCGGTGGAGCAAAGCCTCGCCTTCGGCATTCAACAAGACGCCTTGATGCACGCGGTCGAACAACGGGCGGCCCAATTGCCGTTCCAGCCCCTGAATGCGACGGGAAAGCGCGGGTGCGGACAATAATAGGGACTCGGCAGCAGCCTTGACGGAGCCAGTCCGGGCGACCTGAACAAAGGCCTCGATCCCTGAAAGCGGTGGTAGCCGACGCATCTATCTATCCTTATCGTTTTGCCAGACTGGCCTTTTTTATCGGTTCAGCCCGTGCGCGACGTTACGCATTTGCACCATTTGTTCCTTAGCTTTTATAGAGCAGCGAAACATTTGTGCAGTGTAGCATGAGTGATGGGTATCGCATGCATAAAATGCAAGTGGCAACCTCTTCTTCGCACTTGCACAATAATCTGTCCTGAGCGATATAGAAAGTGCCTTTCAGGCATCCTCTCCTATAAAACTTCCAAGGCCGGTCGGTAACTCGACCGGCCCTTTTTTTACCCCCAGATCGAACCTAAACCGATGAACCTGCACCCAAAGCGGTTCTATCAGTTGCGCCGATGGCAATTACTGCTGGCTTACGGATGCATTTATTGCATCTGCTCTGTTCATCTTCGCATTTGCACAAAACCGAGTCGGCCAGCATATGGGGGGTGCCTTTCAGGCATCCTCTCCTATAAAACTTTCAAAGGCCGGTCGGTTTATTCGACCGGCCCTTTTTTTGTCTATGACGCCTGAAATCGCGGCGAGCATAAGGCTTTAAGCCTTGTGCGAAGTCATGCGGACATGCAGCAGGGTGACGAGGATTGCCCCACCCATCGCTGCGGACGCCAATTCAAACGGCAAGGCCGGAGACAGGCCATACAGGATCATCCCAAAGGCTGGGCCAATGATATAGCCTGCGCCATTCACCGCCGTGACCTTACCCGCGACATCGCCTTGTTCATGCCGTCCGACCGCCAGCGAGGCCCCTGCGGTGAAGCCGGGACGGAAAAAGCCGAAGCCCAGCATCGACAACGCATAGCAGACGGAAAGAGCGTGCAAATTGGTGGCCTGGGCTGTGAGCAGCAGGCCAATGGCTGAGATCAGGCTACCGAACAGCACCATCTGCCTTGGCAACAGGCCCAGTTTCGGGATCAAAGCCCATTGCGACAATAGGCTTGCCCCTGCGCCGATCATCAATACCAGTCCGATCAACGACTGCGCCTGATCTGGCGGAAGCTTGAGCCGATCGAGCACCAGAAAACCGATGGTCATGCCGCTAATCGCCTGTGCATGGCCGCCGATGAGGCCCGCAAGCAGCCATGGCTTGATCCGGGGATCGCGCCAGCGCAGCTTGACCGTGCTGGGTGGCGCAGTGGCGATTACGATGGAGGCGTCGGTCGGTTCGCTGCCAAGACCGGGATAGGATTCGGATACAGGCTGAAGATCATAATCGATCGGATCATTGTCCGGCAGCTTTGCCATCACGGCTATCAGCGTCATGACGCCAAACAGGCCAAAAATCACTGCCGAGCCGGCATTGTCGATAAAGGGCAGGATAAAGAACGGGGCCAATGCCGGGCCGATGATCGTGCCAAGCCCAAAGGCCGAGGCGAGCATCGCCATGGCGTTGGTCCGCTCTGCCGGCATGGTATGGAGCGCGATCCGCGCTTGCGCGGCAGGTGGGGCGGCGGCACCCATAAAGCCATAAATGGCACGGCTCGCGACAAAGCCTGCAAAAGCATATATTGGCGGGATCAGGCCGAGCAGGCCCAGACCCAAGGTCAGCGCACATAATAATTGGGAACAGACATAGCCGATGAGCCCGCTCAGGATCAGCTTGCGGCTGCCACGCTGGTGGATCTGCCGCGACCAATAAGGGGCGGAGGTGGTCCAGATCAACGAGGAGCAGGAAAAAGCGATTGCCAACGCGACATCGGGCAGATCGAGCTTGCGGCTGATCACTGGCATTAAGGAAATAAGGGCAGTATTGCCTGAAGCGATCACCAGCATCACGGCGAACAGGATCGTAAACTCCTGTTTCGGCGGCAGCGCGGCGTTGGGGGTCTTGAACCGGGCCGGATTGAACCTGAACGCCTTGAAGCGAGATAGCATCGGCACGGCTTTTCAGTGCTCCTCATTTTTAGCTGAAATACGATTTTTGTCGGAAATTCAGGGCAAAATTAGAGTTGAGGTCGAATTTCTGGAAAACACTAACGCCTTCTCCTTGCCTTTGCCACGCGCATTTGCCAACGCATTGACCGGATTGTCGAACACAAGGCGTAGCGAATATGATGTCAACCGATGGGGCTGCCCTCGAAAAAGCCGGTTTGCGGAAAAAGCGGGTTGGCCCATGGGCCATGTTTTTCAAGGGTTTTCTGAAGCATCCGGTGATGGTTGGTTCGGTGATTCCCTCATCGGATACGTTGATCGCCGCCATGCTCGACCGTGTCGATTGGAAGGCGTGCAGTCTGTTCGTGGAATATGGCCCGGGCGTTGGCACGTTCAGTCGCGCTATTTTGGAACATATGGCGCCGGACGCGACCTATATCGCGATCGATACCAATCCTGATTTCATTGAATATCTGGCGAGTGAGATCGCGGACAGCCGTTTTATCCCGGTGCTGGGTTCGGCATCGGATGTGCTGGATATTATTCGCCAGCATGGTTTCGAACATGCCGATTATATCCTGTCCGGCCTGCCGTTTTCGACCCTGCCAGATGGGGTTGGTCCGGCGATTGCGGCCAATACCGAAAGCGCGCTGCGGATTGGCGGCGCGTTTCTTGTGTATCAATATTCGCCCAAGGTGCGCGCCTTTATCGCCCCGCATTTCAACAAGATCGATCATGACATGGTGTGGTGGAATATCCCGCCAGCCCAGCTTTATTGGGCCTGGAAAGAGGATTCCAACGCGCCTTCAGCCTGAAATACGCGGCGGAGCAAGCGTCGCGTCACCGTTGGATCGAGCGTGACCACGATATAATAGCTGAGCCGCCATAACAGTCGTGCGCCAAAGGTGGCGACGCGGTCGAGCTTTTCGGCAGTGATCGGGCGCGAATCAGCTTCCAGATCATCGATTAGGGCGCGTGTCTTGGCAGCAAATCCGGCGTCCGAAATGCGCAGCATCACCTCGGCATTGATGAACATGCTGCGGACATCGAAATTGGCTGAGCCGATATAGCTATCGTCATCGGCGACGATCAGTTTCATATGCAGACGAGCGGGCAGATATTCCGCAATACGGGCATGGTTACGCAATAATCGGGCATAGCAATGACGGGCGGCCTGAATAGTCGTGCGATTGTCCGAGCGCGAGGGGGTGATGATGCGCACGGCGCCACGCTGGGCGGCGCGGCCCAGACGCCGGATCATGCCGGGGGTCGGGGCGAAATAGGCCGCGACAATATCGATTTTGCGAGCGATAGCGATTTGATGGCGAATGTCGCGGGTGAGTGGGCTGATGCGCGCGAATGGCCCGGAGAACATCCAGCGCAATCGTCCCTCTGGTTGCAATTTATCATGGCGCTGCAACAATGCCCGGAACGACCGCAGGCCCATGCTATCGCCGCGCACCCAATCGTCGAGATCGTCATAATAATGAGCCAATGGTGAGACCGCAGGGCCATCGACTTCCATCATCAGATCGATCCAATGATGGCCATCGGGTGATTCGATAAAATAGTCTCGTTCAATGTTGCATCCGCCGACAATGGCGCGCACGCGGTCGGCGATGATCAGTTTCTGATGGTTGCGCAGGACATATTTGCGTCCGAATCCGGGCAAGAATCGCGCGCATCTTGCGCCCAAGGCTAGGAGGGGAGCAAAGAAGCTGTCGGGCAATTGTTCGCTGCCAAAGCCATCGACCAACAGGTTGATCGCGACCCCGCGTTGCCGCGCTTTTATCAGCGACTCGCGCAGTTGTGCGCCATATTCATCATTGCGGATGATATAAAAAAACAATTGCAGACTGGTGGTCGCACCGTTGATCAAGGCGAGGATCGCATCGAACCGGGCTGGGCCGCGCGGGTATAATGCGAGGCGATTGCCCTCGATCTGATAGTTCAGAGGCGTGTTGCGCCATTCCTCGTCCTGCATAACTCCACATGCCCTGTTTATTGACAGCGGCGCAAGGCCCTGCTAGCCCGCGCGCTTCTCAGAATTCTCTTATATCGGAGCCTATTCATGGCGCGCGTCACCGTTGAAGATTGCGTCGACAAGATCACCAACCGGTTCGATCTCGTCTTGCTGGCTGCCCAGCGTGCCCGCGAAATCAGCAGCGGCGCCGAACTCACCGTGGATCGCGATCGCGATAAAAACCCGGTCGTGGCGCTGCGTGAAATCGCGGAAGAAACCGTTCTTCCCGACGATCTGCTCGAATCGGCCATCTCAGGCATGCAGAAGGTGCGTGTCGATGAAGATGATGTTGTCGATGAAATGGGCTCGCTGTCGCAACAGTCGGAAGCGCTGCGCCTGACGGCGGCGGCACCGCCCCGCAATCAGAATCTGGGTGGCGATTACGACTGATCGCCTGCACCATCTGTAATAATGAAGAGGGCGGCCATTGTGCCGCCCTTTTTGTTTAATAGGATCTTTGTTTAGTTCCTCAAGCGCCGGGCGCGGGCATCCGCCCGCTTGGCTTTCCTCGCAATAAGCTCGGGCGGCCGTTCGGCCTTGCGGCGGCCATGCCGCCGTTGGTTCTCCCCACATTCGTCATGCTGAACTTGATTCAGCATCCGTCTTTTTGTTTGGTCCTTTTGATCGACGCTACCGCTTGATCAATGCCCCATATGTTCGCTGCCGCCGTCTTCGCCCGGCGCCTTGACCAAGGCCTCGACATTGACCGGGTCGCCATTGGCGAAGCGGAAGGTCAGCAGGATTTTCGACCCCGGTTTCACCTCGGGTGCAATGCCGAACATCATCGCGTGCATCCCGCCGGGCGCGAGGCTGAGCGTGGCATTGGCGGGCACGACTAGACCCTTGTCAAGATGGACCATCTCCATCAACCCATCCTTCATGCGTGATTCGTGAAGTTCGATGCTGGCGACTTTCGGGCTGGTGATGTCGATCAGGCGATTGTCGGTCGCACCGCCATGCAGGGTGAAATAGCCGCCCGCCGGATTACCTTCGACCGCGGCAAGCCGCACCCAGGCGTCCGTCACTGGCCCTTCAGCAGTCGGCGAGGCGCTGCACGCGGTGAGTGCGAGCGCGACGACGGGGGCGATCAGGGACAATAGACGACGCATGGATAAACTCCGTTTGGGCACAAAGAGAAAGGGACTGCACCCATCAGGGTCAGCTACGCGCCCAGATAAACGTCTCGCAACCCTTGCGACAAGCGAATTGCCACCTATATCGGCCTCAAAGTTGCAGCGAATGGATGCCGCGCCACAAGTTCGGGTTCATTCCAATTTATTGTATGGGGTTTGAAAAACATGGGAAAAGTAATCGGGATTGACCTTGGCACCACCAACAGCTGCGTTTCCGTCATGGAAGGCGGCAAGCCAAAGGTGATTGAGAATGCCGAAGGTGCGCGCACCACGCCGTCGATCGTGGCCTTTGCCAAGGATGGCGAGCGCCTGATCGGTCAGCCGGCCAAGCGTCAGGCCGTCACCAATCCGGAAAACACGATTTTCGCCGTGAAGCGCCTGATCGGTCGCCGGTTCGAAGATCCGATGACCCAGAAGGATATGGGCCTCGTGCCGTACAAGATCGTCAAGGGCAAGACCGGCGATGCTTGGGTGAGCGCGGGTGGCGAAGATTATTCGCCGTCGCAGATTTCGGCCTTTACCTTGCAGAAGATGAAGGAAACCGCCGANNAGCGTCAGGCCACCAAGGATGCGGGCCAGATCGCTGGTTTGGAAGTGCTGCGTATCATCAACGAACCTACGGCGGCAGCGCTGGCTTATGGTCTCGACAAGAATGAAGGCAAGCTGATCGCAGTCTATGACCTTGGCGGCG
>DITW01000059.1:65347-65467 GCA_002422945.1 Sphingomonadales bacterium UBA6174
AAGTGAACCTGCCGTTCATCACCGCAGATGCCAATGGGCCGAAGCACCTTGTGAAGGCGATCACCCGCGCCGATCTCGAAAAGCTGGTGGCCGAACTGATCCAGCGCACGCTGGAGCCGT
>DITW01000034.1 GCA_002422945.1 Sphingomonadales bacterium UBA6174
GCGTGTTGGGCAGTTCCACCCACTCATACGCATCCGCATAAACTGCGAGATACCATTCGTGTACCTGCTTGGGCTCAATCCCCGCCAGCAGCGCAAAATTCCCCGTCACCATCAGCCGCTGAATATGATGCGCATAAGCTTCCCGCTTCGTCTGTCCGATGGCCGCGCCGAGGCACGCCATGTCTGTCTCACCCGTCCAATAGAAGTCGGGGATCGGCCGCGTCGCACCAAGAAAATTTAGCTCCACATACTCCGGCATCTTCAACCAATAGATGCCGCGCACATATTCGCGCCAGCCGATGATCTGGCGGATGAAGCCCTCCGCAGCATTAAGCGGCGCCTTACCCGCGCGATAGGCTGACTCGACCTGTTGGCAGATACGCAACGGATCAAGCAGGCCGCAATTCAGATATTGCGAGATGACGGCATGATAGAGGAACGGCTCGCCCACCAGCATCGCGTCTTGATAATCGCCAAAATGCGGCAGGGCATGTTGGACGAACGCCGCAAAGGCGGCCTCGGCATCGGCGCGGGTGACGGCGAACCAGAACGGCGCAAGATCGCCGAAATGATTGCCGAAACGGGCATCGACCAGCGACAGCACCTCTTGGGTAATGGCATCGGGTGGGCACGATTTGGGCCGGGGCATGAACAGGTTAATGTCCGCTGCCTTTCGGTTTTCGGCATCGAAATTCCATTTGCCGCCCACCGGCTGATCGCCTTCCATCAACAAGCCTGTCTGGCGGCGCATGTCACGGTAGAAATATTCCATCCGCAGTTGCTTGCGGTTTGATGCCCAGTGCTTGAATGCGGCGTGCGTGCATAAGAAGCGATCATCGGGAAGAATATCGACCGGGATCGAAAATTGGGACTGCCACGCCTTCATCATCTCCATCACGCGCCATTCGCCCCCCTCGGTGACGAGGAGGCGGGCGGGTCGATGTGTGGCCACCGCCTGCTCGACCTGCGCGGTAAAACTGCCCTGATTATCGGGCGCATCCAATTGCACATAATCGACGGTCCAGCCCAAGGCGCGCAGCTCTTCGGCAAAATGGCGCATGGCGGAAAAGAGGAATGCGATCTTCTTTTTGTGATGGCGCACATAGGTCGCTTCGTCGTGAAGCTCTGCCATCAGCACGCGGTCGCGCACTGGATCACCAGCGGCAAGGCTGGACAGCGTGGGCGTCAACTGATCGCCCAGCACAAGGATGAGGTTACGCACGCCCGTCATGACGCGCCGCCCAACGTCAACAACGCGGGCGTAGCAGCTAAAAAGGGGTTATTACCGGCAAACCATAATATCATTTTTCCCATGCCGACATCACTACAGCCATCGCTATCTGCTGTCAGTAAGGACATTGGGCGGTATATAACGCCTGTATCATGGCGTCGTCAGGCCGGAGTAGAGGCATTGTCGACACGTTGCCAACAATGCCTCCTTGGTTCAGCCAGGGCAGCGTTCGACCACCAATGCGATACCTTGTCCCCCGCCGATGCACATCGTGATCAGGCCGTATTGGCCGCCGGTCCGTTGCAATTCATACAGGGTCTTGACCAGCAAAATAGCGCCGGTCGCGCCGACGGGGTGGCCCAGCGAGATGCCCGATCCGTTCGGATTGACCTTGTCGGGGTTGAAACCGAGCAATTGCGCCACGCCGCACGCCTGGGCAGCAAAGGCTTCATTGGCTTCGATGACGTCAATCTGGTCGAGCGTGAGACCTGCGCGTTCGAGGGCAATCGGCACCGACGTGACCGGACCAAGCCCCATGCGGTCAGGCGCGACGCCGGAATGGCCCCAGCCTAGGATTTTCGCCATCGGTTTCAGGCCATGTTGATCGACGGCGCGCTGGGATGCCAAAACGACGGCAGCAGCCCCGTCGTTGATCCCGGACGCGTTGCCCGCGGTGACGGTGCCATCCTTCTTGAACGCAGGCTTCAAGCTGGACAGGCTTTCAACGCTTGTTTCGCCCCGGACATGTTCATCGGTGTCAAAGATGCGCGTGGCGCGACGGTCTTTGACCTCGATCGGGAGGATCTGGTCCTTGAAGCGGCCTTCCGCCTGCGCGCGTGCGGCGCGGGCGTGGCTTTCGGCGGCGGCGGCATCCTGTTTCTGGCGCGTGATCTGGAGATCGCTGGCGATATTTTCAGCCGTGATGCCCATATGAAAGCCTTCGAACGGATCGCTCAGGATGCCGACCAGGGCATCGACCATGTCGATATTACCCATTTTCTGGCCAAAACGCGCGCTGGTCACATGATGCGGCGCGCGCGTCATGCATTCTGCCCCGCCCGCTACCGCGATATCGCATTCGTCGAGCGCCAGCATCTGTGCAGCCGAAATAACGGCCTGCACCCCCGAACCGCATAGCCGATTGAGCGTGAGCGCGGGCGACTCGATCGGCACACCAGCCTCGATCGCAGATACGCGGGCGAGATAGGCATCTGCTGGCTTGGTCTGGATGACATTGCCCATGACGACATGCTGGATGTCGGATGGGGTGAGGCCCGCGCGGCTGACAGCTTCGCGGATTACCAGCGCGCCGAGTTGTGACGGTGAGAAGTCTTTCAGACTCCCACCAAAATCGCCAATTGCCGTGCGGGTGCCGGAAACAACATAAACCGGGTTCATCAAGAGTCCTTTCAAGGGGCAGCTATGTGATCAATAAGATGACGTGCCGCTGGTTCAAGCGGCGATCATGCCGCCATCTATCACATGTTCCGTCCCGGTGATAAATGAAGATTCATCCGAGGCGAGGAAGATGGCGAGGTTGGAAATCTCGGCGACCTCTGCAAAGCGCCGCAGTGGAATATCAACCGCCGCGCCACCGCCATCTTCATCAGTTGCGGCCACCATCATCGGCGTTTTGACATAGCCGGGGTGGATCGAATTCACCCGGATATTGTTGGGACCATATTCCACTGCAGCCTGTTTGGTCATGCCGCGCACCGCGAATTTGCTGCCGACATAGGCCAGATTGGGCGACCCAATATTGGCAACCATCCCAGAGATGGATGAAATGTTGAGGATTGACCCGCCTTTTGCCGCGACCATTGCCGGCAGCACAGCCTTCATCCCCAGAAATACGCCGGTCTGATTGACAGCACACACCTTCAGATAATCATCCAGCGTCATTTCGCCGGTTTTTTTGATAGGTCCGATGATCCCGGCATTGTTGACGAGGACATTAATCGTGCCGAACTTCGCTTCGCCAAGTGCCACGACATTTGCCCAGTCGGATTCGCTGGCGACGTCATGCCGGATGAACATGGCATTCGGGCCGAGCGCGGCGGCGATGGCTTGGCCGTCCACTTCGTTGAGGTCGGTCAAAATGACTTTCGCCCCTTCCCGGACAAAGGCCTTGGCATGTTCTTCGCCCATGCCCTGCGAGGCGCCGGTGACAATCGCGACTTTCCCTGACAGACGGTTCATTTCACTCTTCTCCATGGTTTGTTATTTGGTTCACTTTGTATTGGAATAATAATGATTTCTATGTTGCGAAGCTCGCGTTGATGTCCGTGGCGACGTCTGAAATCGCGCGGCTGGCGATGGGTGTGACGGCGGACAGGCTGGCAAAGCCATGTATCATGCCGAGATAGCGTCGCCCGGTGGCCGTGACGCCGGCGTTACGCAGGGCAAGGAGAAACTTTTCACCCTCATCGCGCAAGGGGTCGAATTCGGCGGTGATGACAGTCATATTCGGCAGCCCCGCCAAATCGGCCTGCATCACAGCGGCCAGCGGATTTGCGGTGTCGTGTTCACCGCCCAGATAGCATGACCAGAACCAGCGCATGACGTCGCTTGTCAGAAAATAACCATTGCCGAATTGTGCCATCGAGGGGCTGGCGCAACCGGGATCGATGGCAGGATATAATAAGGCGACATGGCGCACAGAAGGACCATTCGCGCGGGCCAGCAAGGCCGTGGCGACGGCGAGATTGCCGCCTGCGCTATCGCCGCACAGGGCAATTCTGGACGGATCGAGGCCGAGGCGTGCGGCATTGGCCGCCGCCCATGCCAATGCACGCTCACAGTCGGTCAGTGGGCCGGGAAAAGGCGATTCGGGCGACAGGCGATAATCGACCGCCAGCACTGCTGCCCCGGCTGCAATCGCAAGTTCATGGCACATGGCGTCATGGGTTTCGAGTGAGCCGACCACAAATCCGCCGCCATGGAAAAACAGAATGATCGGCAGTGCTGGGCGATCGCTGCTGCGATAGAGGCGCAGTGGAATCTCATGGCCATCACCCATAACCGTGAATGATTCTACCGCATGTGCCTTGGGCGCATCTGGCCTACTGGCCGCCAGCATGCCGCCATCCAGCGCGCGGCGGAAGCCGGCCAGCGATGCGTTGTCGGCCGGTGGCCGCAGCATCGCCCGAGGATCGGACAGCATTGCCGAAAAGCAGGGGTCTATTCCTGCCTGACTCCAAAAACCCGATGACATCCGTCCAGAAACTCTCTTGAGAACGGTGGCGCTGCCCACCCTAGCTATTGCCGCAGCTAGAGGGAATTCGCGTAAAAAGTCAACAATGGTGTTGAGAAAAAGCGCAGGACATCATATTGAGCATATGAACTGCGAGTGATAGGTGCCGCCCAAGTCTTTGTAACAGATTGACCGAGAAAAGATATGCCGACGAAAGATGCGAGTGAAATCAGTAAGCGGCGCCGGGCTTTAAAAGAAGATCCCAAGGTGAAATATAAGGCGCGTCGGCAGGAGATTGCGGAGGCTGCGGTGCGCGTCTTCAACCGTGTCGGCTTTGAACGCGCCAGCCTGAAAGCGGTTGCAGAGGAGATGGGGGCGGACCGCGCCTCTCTATATTATTACATCTCGTCCAAGGAGGAGTTGTTCGATGAAGTGGTCCGGACCGTTGTGGAGCGCAACCTTGCCCTGACGAAACGCATCGAATCGAGCAATTTGAGCCCGCGCCGGAAACTTCGGGATCTCATCATGGCGCTGATGGGCTCTTATGGCGAGCATTACCCGTTGTTTTATATCTATATTCGTGAAAATCTGAGTCATGTCAGCGGGTCGCGACACGAATGGTCGCGGGATATGCGCGAATTGAATCGCCAGACGACCGAGGCCGTGATCTCGATTATCGAGCAGGGCTATGCGGATAAGAGTTTCCGCAATGTCGGCTCGCCACGGGTCGTCGCTTATGGCGTGCTTGGCATTGTGGGCTGGACCTATCGCTGGTACCGCCCGGATCAGAGCGATGTCAGCGCAGAAGAAATCGGCAAGACCTATGCCGAATTGATCCTGTCAGGGATTGAATCTCCTTATTAATCATTTATTTATTGCTCGGGTGATTATAGGCCGGAAACGTGCCTTTAGAATGTGCCTGCCAGCCGTCGCCGCTGCCTTTGCCGCTTGTGATGCGGGTATTGACGGCTGGGGATTCGGCGCGCATCCTTGTGTCTTGGCCATGATAATGAACTGTGGATCATCCATATTTATGATTATATATCAATAATATGAGTGTTGAATTGACGCTTTCGGATATGGCGCTGATTAAAATTTAACGATACTGTTGACAAATCCTTTACCGGGTTGATATTCTTTGCGACGATGAACCTGTGGACGCCTGTTTTTTGACGGTGATCAGGCATTAAAAGAACATCCACGGGAGAGTGGCAGCCAATTGAACCCGCAGGCGGTCGTCATAGGCAGCGGCTTTGTTACCCGTATCATCCCCATTCCAGCCGCGTGTCGGTGATGCTGAAAAAGTTTATCCTGAGAGGTCGAAAATGATTACGCTCGATGACTTCAAATTCCATCCCTGTGATCCTACCGATAAATTATGGACAGAGACGCTGTTCTTGATTTTTTCTGTGCCGGAAGAGGGGATTAGCGGTAATCTCTATACGCTGGCGCGGCCAAATCTCGGCATTTGCCATAGCTCTATCGAAATCCATAAAGGGTTTAGCCTGCATCCTTGGCAGATCGAGCATAATGACGCGCAGATGCACCTGTCTTGCCCCGAGCGTTTTGACAATTTCACGCTGGATAATGGCCTGTCATTCCAGGCGATCAGCGCCCGGGAATGCGCGTTCCAATATCAATCGCTGGATGGCAATTGTTCGTTGGACGTGACGTTCAACGCTGTGTGCGATCCCTTTGACCCGCATGATGCGAATGAAAATCCCTTGATCAGCTCGGCCAAGGTGGCGGGATATGATGGCTGGAATACCGGGCATATGGAAAGCAAGGGCCGGGTGACTGGCACGCTTACGATGCATGGGCGCGAGTATCAAATCAACTGCATCGACGGCATGGACAAGAGTTGGGGGCAGCGCAAGGACTGGGGAAGCAAGGGCGCGACTTGGGTCCATGTGAATCTGGGTGATGACCTTGGCGCATTTCTGGTGTTGGGACTGGATTTCGACAATAAGGAAGTGGTGTATGGCCCGTTCAACTTCGGGTTTCTCGCCATCAACGGGGAGCGTCGGCCAATAGTCAAGGCGTCGATGCGGGCGCAGCGGTTCGATATGCTTGTCATGCGCGCGGAGGTCGAGTTTGAGGATGACCGTGGCAATTGTTATTCAGCGGTCGGCACGACTGTCGCGGCGGCCCCTTGGTATAATTTCAATCCTTCCAGCGCGGCATTCCAGACCCTGATGCGGTGGGAAAGTGGATCGCGCGTGGGATATAGCCACATTGCGGATTTCACGGGCCTGAGTTTCCTCTCAAAGGGCATGGCCGACCGCCATGACATCGGGGCAAGGGTGTTGAAGAATGACTGACGCTGCAATCGCGACGGACATCAGGAGCAAGCCTACAGACGCGTTTATCGATGATATACGCAACCGATTTCCGACTGAAAAAGAAATCGACGTGGTGCTCACGCGCAAGATGCGGCGCCGCAATGGCACGATGTTTCAGGCTGTCAGCCTTGAGACGTTGGTCGCTGGGACGCATCGGTTGATTGCCGACAGGCTTGGATATGCCATCGAGATCAAAGATGCGCGCTGGTTGTCCGGCGGGGCATCCAAGTTGCAGATGGTGTTCAACCTCAAATGGCGTGGTGAAAACGGCACGGCTGAACAGGAAGTCGTCACCCCGATGGTGCTGCGTATGGAGCCTGCCGCATCCGTCACTGAATCGAGCCGTCGCCGCGAGTTCGAGGTCATTCGTGCGGTGGAAGGCGCAGTCCCTGTTCCCCACGCCTATTGGATGGACCCTGACGCGTCTTTCCTGCCATATCCTGCGATGGTTTCCGGATTTGCCACAGGGGTTGCCAAACCGTCGCATGATGCCGGTAAGGTCACGGGGCTGGGCCAGAATTACGGCCCCAGCTTGCGCGCGAAACTGGCGCCTCAATTCGTTGATTATCTCGCGAAAATTCACAAATTATCGGTTGAAGATGGCCTGATGATGCCGAGCTTCGATCGCCCGGTTGTGGGGTCGAACCTGTCCGTGATCAAGCAGGTCAACGCAGCGCGTCGGATCTGGGAAGAGGACCGGGTAGAAGATGAGCCGGTGCTGGCGGTGGTGTATAAATATCTGATCCGCCATGCGCCGCCGCTTGACCATGTGTCGATTGTCCATGGCGATTATCGCAGCGGTAATTTTCTGTTCGATGAAGGCCGTGGCGAAATTACAGCCTTGCTCGATTGGGAAGGGGCGGTTCTTGGGGATCGGCATCAGGATCTGACCTATGCGGCCTTGCCTATTTTTCAGCATTATGGCGAGGATGAAAAGACCGTTTTATGCTCGGGCATGATGGCGCAATCTGATTTCTTCGCCGCATATGAAAAGGCGTCCGGCTTGCCGGTCGATCCATTCCGCATTCAATATTACGCCCTCTTCAATCGCTACCTCGTCTCGATTCTCCTGCTCGCCGCTTCCGCGCGGGCGGCGCGTTGTGCGGCCACCCATCAGGATGTGCTACTCAATCACGTATCGGGCATGGGCTATCTCGCATTGTCGGAGTTGCGAGACTATTTTAAGGACATGTCAAAATGATCCAGACCGCCGAAACACAGTTGCAGGTCGCGCAAAGGGCGCTGAGCGAAACGGTGCTGCCCGCCCTTGCTGGCGCGGAGAAGCATGTGATCGAGCAATTGCAACTGACTATGGCAGCCTTGGCTTTCATGCAGCAGCGATTGCCATATGTCCGGCGTTATTACCGGCATGTGCTGCAATCCTATCTCGATATGGCAGATGCGATGATCGATGTGTTGAAATCGCACGGGCAAGGCGCGCCGGATGAAGTGACGGCAATATGCGCAAAGGGGCAGGCGGCGCTGCAAGATCCTGAAGCCGAGGATGCGGATTATCAGGACATCACGGCTGCATTGCGTAGCGCCATTGCGGGGGTATCGGTTGCGGCGCAAGGCACCGATCATGAAGCGGCACTCGATGCTGTGATCATTGATCTGAGTGGCCCAATTCTTGTCGGTGAAAGAGTGTGGTGCAGCCCCCTTGGCTTTGAATTGCGCCCGCAAGACCTGCCGACACCCGCATGGATGACGCGCTGAATATTTTCGTCATAGCTATTGCATAGGGGAGCGGCCGGACATGCGGTATAACAGACTTGGCCAGACCGGCCTGCTTGTATCTGAACTTTGCCTTGGCACCATGACATTTGGCGGCAGCGAGGGGATGTGGAAACAGATCGGCTCGCTGCAACAGGAGGATGCGGATCGCCTGATACGCGTCGCTTATGAAGCGGGCATCAATTTCATCGACACCGCTGATGTCTATGCCGAGGGTCTCTCGGAAATAATGACCGGCCAGGCGATCCGAAATCTTGGCCTGAATCGAGACGAACTTGTCATCGCGACCAAGGTCTTTGGCCCTGTAGGTCCGGGGCCGAATAGTCGGGGGAGTTCACGCTATCACATCATGAATGCGGTGAAGGCCAGCTTGCGGCGGCTGCAACTGGATCATATCGACCTCTATCAGTTGCACGGTTTTGATCCGTTGACGCCGGTAGAAGAAACCATGCGGGCTATGGATGATCTGGTGCGAGAGGGCCTTGTTCGCTACGTCGGCGTATCAAATTGGGCCGCGTGGCAGATCATGAAGGCGCAGGGCATTGCGCAAACAATGCAATATGCCCGCATTGAAAGCCTGCAAGCCTATTACAGCATCGCGGGACGCGACCTTGAACGCGAATTGGTGCCGATGATGCAATCGGAACAGGTCGGCCTGATGGTCTGGAGCCCGCTGGCGGGTGGACTGCTGACGGGAAAATATGATCTCGAAACTGACGCGGGGCATCGCGGGCGGCGTTCGACGTTCGACTTTCCCCCGGTAGATCCTGATCGCGGCGCAGCCGTGATCGCCGCGATGAGGCCCATCGCCGGGCGGCATGGTGTATCTGTAGCGCAGATCGCATTGGCGTGGCTCCTGCACCAACCAACTGTCACCAGCATCATCATCGGGGCCAATCGAGAGGCGCAGCTGATGGACAACATCGCCGCCACCAAACTCCAACTTACCGCCGATGAATTGGCAACGCTCAACGCGTGCAGTTCGCTGCCGCCCGAATATCCGGGTTGGATGTTCGATTTGCAGCGTGCTTATCGCGCGGATCAGCTCGACCGCCCTGATCGGGGGGCATAAAGACCGAGACTATGGTTTAGTGCGGCATGATCGCGGCGCCCGCCTCGATCATGCCGCCATGCGCGTGATGCTTATGCCGGGATCGTTTCGGCTATACTGCGCGTGATATTGACCGGAATGGCCGACATGCGCGGCATGGCGTTCAGCGGATCGGCGTCGCGGTCAGTGGAGATCAGCATATTGGTGGAGGCACCATGTGTTGCCGGATCAAACTCTTCGTCCGGTAGTCCGCCCCATGCCACGGCCATCGATACCACCCCGGGCCGCACCGTTGCATCCGCCTCGACGATGGCCTCGATACTGGCGTGATCGGAACTGATCGTCACCCTATCGCCATTGTTGAGGCCAAGTGTCGTCATATCGGCGGGGTTGAGATAGGCGGGATTATAGGGGTTGCGTTGGCGCGAGCCAGCCCAATGCATGCCGATCGAGTTATAGAAATTACGCATGCGCCGCGTGGACAATAAATGCGTGAAGGACATGGCCTCCCGTCCAGTCGATGCCAGACCCGCTGCGACATCGGCAAGTTCATCGCGCACATCGTCGGGCATCACGTCGAATGTTGCGGTAGCTTCCGGTCGTGGAGGGAGGACGATTGTCTGTGCTTCTTTGAATACCTTGCCGGAAGGGTGCTGTTTGATTTCTTCCAGTGGCGCAAGGGGGTTCTCGCAGCGGATCGCAAGCAATTCGTCTGTGGTGGGGGGCGTGTCGCGATCCAGCATCGTGCCGCAGAAATTGAGCGACTTGCCGAGACGCTTGGCGATTGCCCAGAAGAAATACCATTCTTCCATCACATCCGACCCTCTGGGCGGCGTCAAAATCGCGGGCGCATAGCCGACCCATGATTCAGGGAAGAACGCGAAACCATAAGCGCTGACCGGCAGGTCCGCACGTTCATATTGCATCCGCGGCGGGATGACATAATCTGCCAGCCGGGCAGAGTTGCTCATGTAAGGATCAATCGAGACACACAGGTCCAGCGCCTTGAAGGCTTTCAGCATCTTTTGTTGATCGGGCATCAGGCTAGCGAGGTTGCCGCCGCATGAAATCAGACAGCGCACCTGTTCGGCGCCCGGAGAGAGTATCTCATCCGCGAGTGTCCCGGTCGTTTTTTCACCCGCGAGCGAGCCGACGCCACGAATGCGGCTGGGCGGCGCGGCCCAGGAGTTGCGCGACGGCGGGATGACTTCCGCGCGGAATTCCATTGGCGGCGTCATCATATCCATGCTGAGCACCCGATCACCGGCGCGAATATAGCGGCCACACACAATGTTGAGGCAATCGGCCATATGCTGCATCAGATTTGAATGCGGCGCCATGCTCGGCCCGGTGCCGGTATAAGCAGCGCCTTGTTTGGAATCGCGTGCGAACATTGTCGTGATGGCCCGCAGCGCGCCGGGTTCGAGACCGGATAGCGCTTCGACCCGAGCTTCATCAAATGGTTCCATCGCCATGCGCAACTGACGCATCGCATCCGCGCCGACATAGCGATCGCAGAAATCAACATCTTCCCAGCCTTCCGCCAGGATGATCCGGATCATTGCCGCCAGAATCGCCGGGTCGTTGCCCGGTAGCGGTTGGATCGCGAGGTCGGCGAAATGCGCCGTTTCAGTCACGCGCGGGTCGATGACGATCAGCTTGAGGCCGCGCGCCTTGGCTTCTTTCAATCGCTTGGTCGGATCGGATGCGAGAAAGCCAAGCAGGCCGTGCGACACCAGCGGATTGGTGCCGATCAGCATGATGACGTCGCATTGTTCAAGTTGGAGGTTGCCACCCGCCCAACCGCCCAGCCGTTCGAACGACAGGGTCTTGGCGGACTGATCAATCGTGTAAGAGGTGAAGCGCGACTTGGAACCGATGGCATCAAGAAATGCCGCCTGCATCGACACGGCGGTGGAATTGAAAATCGAGCCATTGCCGAAATAGACCGCGACCGAATCCGGGCCATATTGATCTATCGACTGCTGCAGCTTCGCAGCGATTTCATCCAACGCCTGTTCGGAAAAAATCTCGTCAAACCCGCCCTCGCTGTTCTTGCGCAAGGGATGAAGCAGTCGGGCGGGGCCGTGGTGCGCCTCTTCGGCTTGCAGCCCTTTGAAGCACGCATAGCCGCGTGTCAGCGGATGATCCCGGTCGCCGCGTATCTCAACGATTTGGTCATCTTGATCGACGCGCAGCACCACGCCGCAATGTCCAAGGCAGATGCGGCAAAAGGCGCGTTCTACACGTAATGGCTCAGTCACATTCATCCTCCGCATGGTCTGCCAGTTTGCGTTTCATGCCGTTTCCACACTCGACATATTCCCCGACGCCTTCCCATGTCCGGGAGGGACAATATGTGACTGTTCGCGACATTTTGTGCCTCTTTCTCGCAATGGTCACACATCTGTTCGATCTGCTTGATTGAGGTATTGGCCATCTTTCAGCATGTGATTTCCCGATTTTCTGCCAAATTTGCTCATATTTTCTGAGTCATAGACTATTTCAACGAGAGTGTTGTAAATATGCCGCGCTTCAGATGTTGACCTGACACGCGGAAATGGCGCATATTTCCCTCATACAGGCCGTCATTATATCGCAGTTCAGTCTCGATAATAAAGGCTCTAGCGCGTTGATAGTCAGTTATACCCCACTTAAAAGATGTGGTTTTGGCTTGAAAATTTCTTTTTAAAACACTGATATATAATAATTTTTATAATTTATTGTGACGTCGCTCCATCGGCAGTGCCGCGCCTTGTTTCGATCAACTGCTTTTTGGGGCGGATGAAAAAAGAAAATGGGCGGGCGCATGCTGCGGGTGAGGGGTGTGCGTCCATTTGGAAATCGTCGCCTGCCAAATTTTTTTAACGTCTGTGTTGACAAAATTTGGCGCGCGTTGCATTTCGATGATCAGGCGTGGGGCGGGCCTAGTCGACTCGGTAAAAATACCGAGTTTGCGGAAAAGCCGCTGTTGGCGTTGTGCAGCAGGGGTTGGCGTTGTCGGCGTGAAAGGGGGCAATGAAGCTCCATCATTCAGGATATTTGATTTCTAAAAAGACGACTTGAAAGGGAGAGCAAAGATGTTGAAACATCGGACCAAATTATTCTCAGCAACGACTGTGATTTCGGCGCTTTATGCAACCACCGCCATGGCGCAGGTTGCTTCGACTGCGCCTGCTGCCACCGCAGATGTCGGCAGCGACATCATCGTGACGGCGCAGCGCCGTTCGGAAACGCTGGAGCGGACCCCGGTTGCTATTCGGGTGTTGAGCGCCGCCGCGCTGGAAAAGCAGGCGATCGTGACCGAAACCGACCTGCAGATGGCATCACCGGGTCTTACCATCCGCGCGGGTCAGAATTCGAACCAGCTGAACTATGCCCTGCGCGGCCAGTCGCTCGATGCCTTCAGCGATACGCGCCCGGGCGTTCTGCCTTATTTCAACGAAGTGCAGCTTGATGGCGTTGGTGGCGGTTCGTCCGCCTTTTACGACCTTCAGTCCGTACAGGTTCTTAAAGGCCCTCAGGGCACGCTTTTCGGCAGAAACTCGACCGGCGGCGCCGTGCTTTTCACCTCGGTCAAGCCGGGCAAGGAATTGGGCGGTTATGTGAGCGGTCGTCTCGGCGACTATAAGCTGCGTCAGGTGGAAGGTGCGTTGAACGTGCCGCTGATTGGCGAGTCTGTTCTGGCCCGTGTCGCTGGCTTCTATGAAAAGCGCGATGGTTATCAGCGCAACCTGTACAACAACACGCGTGCGGGCAATGTTGATCGTTTCGGCCTGCGCGGCAGCCTGCATGTCGATGTGTCGGAAACGATTTCCAACGACTTGATGGTCGATTATCTCCATTCGAATGGCAACAGCCTGAGCGGCCTGATCGACAGCCTGGAACCGACCGGCCTTGTGCCGTTGATTGCCCTCACCAACTTCGGCAATCAGGCGCAGTATAATTTCCTGATCAACGCCTTCACGGGCGGTGCAGCGGGCTGCAACGATACCACGAACAATTGCGCGGCAGCCTATGCTGCGGCCCATCCTAACCTCGATCCGGCGGGCATTGCGTCCTATTTGGAAACGCAAAAGGCGCGTGGCCCTTACAAGATCGAATCCGATGGTCCGTCCAGATATCGTGGCCGCAATATCATCCTGTCGAACATCACGTCGTTCGAAATTAGCGATGATGCCAAGGTTCGCAATATTTTCGGTTATACCTATCTGAAGAACGGCATTGCTGGCGACATCGACGGTACGCCTTATGGTATCGATGATAACGGTAATGGCGGTAAGAACGACAATACCCGTCAGTATTCAGAAGAACTTCAGCTGGTCGGCAAGGCGTTTGATGGCAACCTCGACTATGTCGTGGGTGGGTTTTATTCGCATGAAACCAACAGGAACCTGACGACCAGTCTGTTGCTGCAATTCCCGCCGCTGACCAATACCACTGTATACAGCAAGCTCACGACGCGTGACATGTATGCGGTATATGGCCAGGGGACTTACGATATCAGCGAAGTCACTGGCGTCGAAGGTCTCGGGATCACGGTCGGTGCGCGTTACACGCATGAAAAGATCAAGTTCGACGTGCTCTCCGATGACACGGCCTATCTGGCTACCCCCGATGTGTTGGCAACTTATGATTTCCATCAACAGAAATCATATTCCAACGTGAGCTGGACTTTGGGCGTGCAAGAGCAGGTCAATCCGAATTTGCTGATCTATCTCGCCTCGCGGCGCAGCTATAAGAATGGCGGCTATAATGGCATTCAGAATCCGGTGCCGGGTCTGGGGCCGAATGGCGGTAACGGATATGATCTGGAAACCCTCACCGACGCTGAAATCGGTCTGAAGTATCGCGGCAACATCGGTGGCGTTGCGACCCAGTTCAATATCGCTGGATACCAGAACTGGATCAAGGATGGGCAGCGTGTCGCTTACACGCTGCTCGGCACGACGCCTGCGGCTGTCACCGTCAACGTTCCGCGTTCGAAGGTGACCGGCTTTGAATTGGATGGCTCGATCCGTCCGACTTCATGGTTCACTTTGGGCGGTTCGTTGAACTACACTGATGCGCGGTTCACGGACAGCTATGTGTCGATCGGCGGCGGTGCGCCGGTGCTGTTTGGCACCTATCCAGATACGTCGAAATGGTCGGGTTCGTTGTTCGGCGAACTGAGCGTGCCAGTTAAGGACTCGATCTCGGCTAGCCTGCGTTCGGACCTGTACTCGCAGTCGTCGTTCTGGTTCGCATCCACGGGCAATCGTAGCCCGGGCGCACGCATCAAAGGCTATACTTTGGTCAACTTCCGCCTTGGTCTGGAAGATAGCGATGCCGGCTGGTCGCTGGCTGCTCATCTGAAGAATGCGTTCAACCGCGTTTATTATGCGGGCGGCATCGCAACCGGCGAATTGTTCCAGTTCAACACGGTCGTTCCTGGCTCGCCACGGGCGTTCCATGTTGAGGCTCGCTTCAAATTCTGAGGATGTAGCCGAGCGTTGAAAAAAAAGGGTGATAGGGCAGGGATCAAACCCTGCCCGTCATTCCGGGGTTAATGTCTTCACAAGTAAATTCAACGTGATGCGTTCGCCCTCTGTCTTTTTTAAAGGTGGCACAACATGGCGTTCAAACTGATCAATGCACGGCCAAGTCCGTATGGACGCAAGATTGCGATTGCCTTGCATGAAAAGGGCATCGCCTATGATGTGCAATATGATGTGCCTTGGGGGAATGAAACATGCACCCCGCATTTCAGCCCACTTGAACAACTGCCGATCCTGATCCGGGACGATGTCGAATATATTTATGACTCTGTCTATATCATGGACTGGCTGGAAGCCCGTTTCCCATATCCGGCCCTGCTGCCGAGCGATACCGACACCCGCTTGCTGGTGATGAAGCGCCGGATGTTGGGTGAGCGCGTGATGGAGTTCGCCCAGTCTCTGATTTTTGAAACGCACCGTCCTGAACCGAGCCAGCCTTGGATGGACAGGCAGACGCGCAAGATTGCCGGTGGCCTTGCCGAGCTTGAAAAGCTGTCAGGCAATATTGTGCCGAAGATGAATGATGCGATCAATCAAGGCGACATCGCGATTGCGACTAGCTTGCTGGGGCTTGAGTTCGCGATTTCAGCAGGGCTTAGTCCCGATCTTGATGTGTTGTATTGGCGTGGCAGATACCCCCGTATCACGCGTCTGATCGAGGCCCTTGAAGTGCGTCCATCCTTTGTTGCGACCAAACCGGCGACAATGGATGTGAACCTCAAGGCGACGGTCAATTGAATTTCGCCGATAACGATTAAAGTTTTTTATTTTATAGGAAATATTGGAGGACTACATGTCAGGCAAGCTTCGTTTTGGGGTTTTCTGTGGCCCGCATCACCCGCTCAATGAAAATCCGACCCTTGCTCTCCAGCGGGATCTGGAGCTTGCCGAACATCTCGACAAGCTCGGCTATGATGAACTGTGGTATGGCGAACACCATTCCGCTGGCTGGGAACTGATCGCCAGCCCCGAATTGATGATCGCGGCTGCTGCCGAACGCACGAAGCATATCAAGCTTGGTTCGGCGGTGAGTTCGGTGCCTTACCATCACCCGCTGATGCTGGCCGAACGTTTCAGCCAATTGGATCACATGACCCGTGGCCGTGTGATGCTGGGCATGGGGCCGGGTTCGCTCGCCTCCGACGCCAAGATGATGGGGATCGAAGTCGCTAAGCAGCGCGACATGATGGACCAGGCCGTCGACGTGCTGGTGCGCTTGATGAGCGGTGAAACCGTGACCGAGAAGACCGATTGGTACACGCTCGATAACGCCCGCATTCACATGACGCCTTATACCCGCCCGCACATCGAGATGATCACTGCGAGCACCGTCTCGCCGACCGGCTCGCGCGCCGCAGGCCGCAACGGGATTGGTATGTTGTCATTCGGCGCGACGTCAGGCGGCGCTTTTGATGCGCTGGCCGCGAACTGGGGCATTGCCGAGGAAATCGCCGCCGCCAATGGCAAGACGGTTGATCGTGCCAACTGGCGTCTGGTCGCCCCGATGCACATCGCACCCACACGCGAACAGGCGCGTGAAGAAGTGAAATTCGGCATTGAGGCCTGGGCGGATTATCTGCGCGAAGTGGCTGCGCTCCCGATCGCACCGGGCAGCGGCGATATCATTGATGCGCTGTTGAGCTCCAACATGGCGGTGATCGGCACGCCTGAAGACGCCGTGGCCCAGATCCGGCGGTTGCAGAAGCAGTCGGGCGGCTTTGGCACGCTGGTGCTGTTTGCCCATCATTGGGCCGATACGGCGGAAACCAAGCGTTCTTATGAAATGTTCGCCCGCTTCGTGATGCCGATGGTTGACGACGCAACGGATAACCGTGTGGTATCCGAAGCGGAATGCCGCGCTGCCCGTCCGGAATTGGCGGGGCAGATCGGTAAGGCGATCCAGGATCGAATTCAGCGCCACATTGATGAGCGCGGGACCAAGAATATCAGCCCGGATCTGATCGCCGCTTTGCCGGAGCGCAAGTAATCAGCTTTTGCCAGAGAAGGGGGGAACGATCCCTTTCTTCTCTGGCGGTTGCCGAAGCGTATGAGTTTTACCGCAATGCCGACGCGCTACGTTGTCAACAAATATGTTGACTGTGTGGCGGCAGGATGCGGACTACGGCGGACATCGAAGGTCGGTGTCCATGATGCACAGCTAAATCGAGATAGATGCCGTGACTAATCAGATCATGAACCCGGAACGACATAGCGAATGGCTCCCTGCCGCAATTGCCGCAGCGAATGTGCCGACGCTTGCTTGTATTCTCGTGCAGATGACAGGGGACCAGCGCTGGATCGAGGCGCCATATATTCCGACCCGCACCCGGGGCTTGGAAGACAATGACGACGGCGGTTTGCCTGCCGAGGTGCAAGACGAGATCCGCACAGCCGCATTGGCGGCGCTAGGGGCGTGGTTCGATGGCAAGCCGCTGGCACTGCCGCAGCCATCGGATGAACTGCTGCTCAAGATGATGAGCGTCACCTTGGGCGAAGAAATCGCCCCTGAATATGCGTCGATCATTCGTCATGAACTGCAATTGCCATCAGTGGCGCAGGAGGCCGAAGCTATGGGCGCGGTGGCCGCGACGCCTGCCGGGTTCAAGGCGCTGATTATCGGTGCGGGCATTTCGGGACTATGCGCCGCGGTGCAATTTGAAGCCGCCAATATTCCCTATGTGATCGTGGAGCGTCGCGAAGCATTGGGCGGTGTTTGGTTCGACAACCGCTATCCGGGCGCGGCCTGCGATGTGCCGAGCCATCTCTATTCCTTCTCGTTCGCCCCTTATCATTGGTCGCGCTATTTCGCGGATTGCCGTGAAATTCACCGCTATCTCGAAGATGTCGCGGATAAATTCGATATTCGTCGCCACATTCGTTTCGGCGTTGAGGTCGTTGAAGCCCGTTTCGATGAGGCGACCGGCGGCTGGCAGGCGGATGTGCGGACCGCCGATGGACAGCATGAAACACTGCACGCGAATATCGTGATCAGCGGCGTGGGCGCGTTCAACAAGCCGCGTATTCCGGATGTGCCGGGCCTTGACCAATTCCAAGGGCCTAGCGTCCACACCGCCCGTTATCCGGATGAAGGTCTCGACCTTAAAGGGCGCAATGTCGTGCTGGTCGGCAATGGCGCGAGCGCGATGCAAGTCGCCCCCGCGATTGCCGATGAAGTAGGGTCGTTGACTGTCGTGCAGCGCACCCCACAATGGGTGGCGCCGTTCCCGAAGTTCAAGCAGGCGATCCCCAAGCCATTGCAGCAATTGCTGGATTCGGTCCCGATGTATCGCTTGTGGTATCGTCTGCGCCTGAGCTGGGCGTTTAACGACAAGCTGTATGACGCATTGCAACAGGACCCCAATTGGGAAGGCCATGGCCAGTCGATCAATGCGATCAACGACGCCCATCGCAAGGCGCTGACCGCCTATATCAAGTCCGAACTTGGCACGGCGCAGCATCTGTTGCCGAAGGTGCTGCCGAAATATCCGCCATTCGGCAAGCGCATGCTGCTCGATAATGGCTGGTTCCGCACGCTTGCCCGTGATCATGTGCATCATGTGACGGGGGCCGTAACCGAAGTGCGTCCGCATAGCGTGGTGACGAGCGACGGCGTCGAACATCCTGCCGATGTGCTGATCTGGGCCACCGGCTTTGATGTGGTCAACCTGTTGGTGCCGATGAAGGTCAAGGGCATTGGCGGGCGCGACATTCATGAAGATTGGGATGGCGACGATGCGCGCGCCTATCTCGGGACCGTGGTGCCGGGCTTTCCGAACCTGTTTTGCCTCTATGGCCCCAATACCCAGTTCGGCCATGGCGGCAGCCTGATTACCGTGCTGGAACGGCAGATGCATTATGTGATGTCGCTGCTCCAGCAGATGTTCGCGCACAATATCACGACTGTCGATGTGCGGCAGGACATTCATGATGCCTATAACGCCGAGGTGGATCGCATCCATTCGCACATGATCTGGACCTATCCGGGCGTGGACAATTACACCCGCAATTCCAAGGGCCGGATCGTCGTCAACAACCCGTTCCGCATCATCGATGTCTGGGGCATGACCGACGTCGCCAATCTGAACGACTATCATTGCACCGCACCGGGCGGTGCGGTGATCACGCCGCCTGCGGCCAATGATGGCGGGCATTGATATGACCGATGCGGCCCCCGTCAGGATTGAAGAGCAAGGCGCGATCCTGATCATCACGATCAATCGTCCAAAACAGCGCAATGCCGTGAATCGCGTCGTGTCGCTGGCGATTGCTGAGGCGTTGGACACGCTCGACAATCGTGACGATTTGCGCGTCGGCATCTTGACCGGCGAGGGTGGCAGCTTTTGCTCCGGCATGGATTTGCGGGCCTTTGTCGATGGCGAGCGGCCAGAGCTTGAAGGGCGCGGTTTCGGTGGTTTGGCCGAAGCCCCGCCAAAAAAGCCTTTGATCTCGGCTGTCGAGGGCTTTGCCTTGGCGGGCGGGTGCGAATTGGCGCTTGCGTGCGACATGATCGTGGCCGCCGAGGATGCATGGTTCGGCCTGCCCGAAGTATGCCGTGGCCTTGTCGCTGGATCTGGCGGGCTATTGCGCCTGCCGAAGCGTATCCCAGCGGCGATTGCGCTGGAATATGCGCTGACGGGTCAGCGGATGGATGCGAAGACAGCGCATGGCTGGGGGCTGGTCAACCGGCTGACCCCATCGGGCGGTGCGCTGGCAGAGGCATTAAGACTGGCGATGCAGATTACCGCGAATGCGCCGCTGGCCGTCGCTATGAGCAAGCGGATCATCAATGAATCCGTCGACTGGCCGGAAGACGGTATTTGGGAGCGCCAGCGTCCATTGATCGAATCCGTGCTGGGTTCGCAAGACGCGCAAGAAGGCGCGCGCGCCTTTGCAGAGAAGCGGGATCCGGTCTGGCGTGGCGTTTGAGCGCCCCGCCGATAAGAGTTTCAGGAGTGTGGAAATGACGCAGAATGTGGCAGTATTGGGTGGCGGGACGATGGGGGTAGGCATTGCCTATGTCGCCGCACAGGCGGAGGCTGGCGTCTTTGTCGTCGAACCCGATGATGCCAAAGTCGATACGATGATGCAGACGATCAACGGCGCGGTGGCCTCTGCCATGCAGCGTGGCAAGATGGATGCTGCGCGCGCTGAGGCGCTTGTCGCCCGAATTGCGCGGGTGGCGTCGATCGAGGAATTGCCAAAGGGTCTCGATCTGATCGTGGAATCGGTGCCTGAACGTTTGGAACTGAAGCTGGACGTTCTGGCGCGCGCCGCCGCACGTGCGCCCAAGCTGATCGCGAGCAACACCAGTGCCTTGTCGATTGATCGGTTGGCGCAGGCCGTGCCCGATCCGGCCATGTTTCTCGGGATGCATTTCTTCAATCCCGTCTGGTCGATCAAATTAGTCGAACTAGTGCGCGGCGAACAGACGTCCGAGGCGGCACTCATGCAGGCGCGGGCCTTCGTCGCCTCGCTTGGCAAGGAATCGCTGACGGTTCGGGATGTGCCGGGTTTTGCGACCAGTCGGTTGGACCTTATCGCGTCGCTTGAAGCGATGCGGATGCTGGAAAGCGGGGTGGCGAGCGCGGAAGACATCGACCGCGCGGCGGTGCTCGCCTATCGTCACCCGGTCGGCCCGTTGCGTCTCAGCGATATTGTTGGGCTGGATGTCCGGCTTGACATCGCGCGGACACTGCAAGCGGCGCATGGCGAACGTTTTGCTCCCCCCCAAATCCTTATCGACATGGTCGGCGAAGGCAAGCTCGGCGCGAAATCGGGCCAAGGCTTTTTCAACTGGTCTGAATGAATTTAATTTTGAAAAGGGAATACTGAAATGTCAGCTGAACCGATGTTCTTTTCACCCTTGGTGGATACCGCAGATCATCATCGCGATTTGCGTGAAAGCGTGGCGAAACTTGTCAGCAAATTTGGCCGCAGCTATTTTCAGGCGCATGTCGCCAATGGCACGCAGCCGGTCGAATTGTGGAAGGAACTGGGCGAAGCCGGTTTCCTCGGCGTGCATATCCCGGAAGAATTTGGTGGCAGCGGCGGCGGTCTGGCTGAACTCAATATCGTGATCGAGGAATGCGCTGCGCATGGCTGCCCGATGCTGTCGCTCGTGATTGCGTCGATCTGCGCACCGATCATCGCCGGTTTCGGTTCGGATGAGTTGAAGAACAAATGGCTGCCCGGCCTTGCCAATGGCAGCCGTAAAATGGCGTTCGCTATTACCGAACCGGATGCCGGTTCGAACACCCATAAGGTCACGACCACGGCCCGCAAGACGGCGAACGGCTGGGTCCTGAACGGGGCCAAATATTGGACGTCGGGCATCGACGAGTCCGAGGCGGTGATGGTTGTCGCCCGTGATGGCGATATCGTGGTGGAAGAGGGGCGTTCTGCCCTTTCGCTGTTCGTGGTGCCGACCGACACGCCGGGGATCACGCTCCAGCAGATCGATGCTGCCGTGCGGACGACCGAGCGTCAGTTCTTCGTGTTCTTCGACAATGTCGAATTGGCCGACGATGCGCTGGTCGGCGAACGCGGCGCGGGGCTGCGTCAGGTCTTTGTCGGCCTCAATCCCGAACGGGTTGCGGCGGCAGCCATCAACAACGGCATTTCGCGTTTTGCCCTTTCCAAGGCTGCGCAATATGCACGCGACCGTAGCGTGTGGAAAAGCCCGATTGGCGCGCATCAGGGCGTCGCCCATCCATTGGCCGAGGCCTATATCGGCGTGCAGGCCGCCCGCCTGCTCGCTGCGCGCGCCGCCGATCTTTACGATCGTGGCGAAGATGCCGCCGAGGCCGCGAACATGGCCAAATTCACGGCGGCGGATTCCTCGCTGAAGGCACTGGATCAGGCGATCCAGACCCATGGCGGCAATGGTCTGTCGTTTGAATATGGCTTGGCAGATTTGTGGTTTGTGGCACGATTGCACAAGACCGCGCCGGTTAGCCGCGAGATGATTCTCAACTATGTGGCGCAGCACAGCCTCGGTCTGCCCAAAAGCTATTGAGGGTTATGATGGCTAACGCGATCGTGCCGCCACTGATGCAGGGTTCGGAGGATGAAATGGGGCCTAGCCTTGTTGATCTCCTCCGGCGTCATGCGGCGCGTTCGCCTGAGGCCATTTGCCTTGCCTATGAAGATGAGGCGATCAGCTTTCAGGCATTGGACGAGCGAAGCAACAAGGTCGCCAACGCCCTGATCGCACAGGGCGTGAAGCCCGGAGATCGCGTGGCCTTGCTCGATCTCAGCTCGCCGGTTTCCTATGAACTGAGCTATGGTTGCGCCAAGGCGGGTGCGATCATGATGCCATTGAACTGGCGGTTATCGGCGCGGGAAGTCGCGGCTATTGTCGCGAATGGCAGGCCGCGCGTGCTGTTATACGCCACCTCGATGGCATCGTTGCTGGATGAAGTGACGACGCCGCTGGCGCGGATCAATATCGATCAGGACTATGCGGCATGGCGGGATGTGGCGTCCGCTATTGACCCGAGCCTAGCCTATGCCCCGGACGATGCGGTGTTGCTGCTGTATACGTCCGGGACGACAGGCCAGCCCAAGGGCGTGATGATCAGCCACCGCAACCTGTCTTTTGTCGGGCGCACGGCCTCTGAGGCATGGGGATTTACGACGGCGAGCGTCAACCTTGTGGCGATGCCGCTCTTTCATATCGGCGGGATTGGCTATGGGATGATGGCGCTTAGCCAAGGTGGCAAAACGGTCCTCGTTCGTCAGGCGGATGCGAAAACCGTGATGGATGCCATGCATCGCCATCATGTCACCCACGGTTTTTTCGTGCCGACCGTGATCCAGCAACTCGTCGATCGCGCTGAAGAATGCGGTGATGTGCCAAATAGCATGGAGCGCATGATCTATGGCGGCGCGGCGATGAGCCCGACGTTGCTCGCCCGTGCGCTGGCGGCATTCGGCTGCGGCTTTTCCCATGCCTATGGCATGACTGAAACATCCGGCACGGTGATTTCCCTGCCGCCCGAAGATCATGCGACGGATGGTCCCCATGCCGAACGCCTGCGGTCATGCGGTCGGGCCTTTCCCTGGGTGGAACTGGCGATCATGGACCCGGCGCAGGGCCAGCCGGTCGCATCCGGCGAGGTGGGGGAGATCTGGGTGCGGTCGGGGATGAATATGCGCGGCTATTGGGAAAACCCACAGGCCACGGCGGCCACGATCACGCCAGACGGCTGGCTGCGCACCGGCGATGCCGCCTGTCAGGATGCGGATGGATATGTGTATATCCGTGATCGCTACAAGGATATGATAGTCTCTGGTGGCGAAAATATCTATCCGACGGAAATCGAGAATGTCCTGCACACCCATCAGGCGGTCAAGGAGGTTGCGGTTGTCGGAGTCCCGCATCCGCGCTGGGGTGAAACGCCACGTGCCTATGTGGTCTTGAAGCCCGGCGAGACGGTGACGGAAGCGGCATTGCTGGAATACACGCGGGCGCGGCTCGCCCGTTACAAATGCCCGACATCGTTCGTGTTGCTGGCGGCATTGCCGCGCAACGCCTCGGGCAAGGTGCTCAAGCATGAATTACGCGCCTTACATGTGGAGGAACAACATGGTTGACGCGCATCCTGCCTTCATCCCCGGCATCAGCGCATCGGCACGATTGCTGCGGGGATTTGCGGTCGATTTTCTGACTGCGCATAATCCGGCGGCCACGCAATGGGTGATGGACCCAGCCTATTGCCTGTCGATCAGCGGCGTTGTGCTCGATGGGCGCGACAATGTCTATCTCCCGGCGACAGTCGCGCAATTGGAGCAGTTTCCCGGCCTGTGCGTGACCGTGCATGATGTGATCATCGGCCCGGACGCGGTGGCGATGTGCTTTACCGAACATGGCGTCACGATCCGCCAGCCGGGTTGCGCGGCGGCATGGGGCGGCATCACCCTGTTCCAGATTGAAAACGGGCGGTTGCGCCGAGGCTGGGCAGAAGAGGATTATTTTGCACGCAAGCGGCAGCTTAAAACCGGCATTTGCGACAATATTCTTGCGCCGCATCAGGCCCCTTGGGATGTGGCGGATGCCTTGCCGCAGCCTGCCACCGAAGCCATTACGCGGGCATGGCTCAATGTGCCGGGCGCGATTGTCGATCCGGCGCAGATCGATGCGATCTGCATGGAAGGTCCAAGTTTTTCGGCGCTGATCGCGCCGGATGAATTGCGGATCAATCAATTGTTCAGCGCGGGCAATCGGGTGGCGTTTCATGCCGATGGTCATGGCCGTTATATGGGTGGTTTCGACGATATCGATCCTCGCCTTATCGGCCAGAAGGTCGTGCTGCCTTTCGCCGGGATGATGACGGTGCAGGATGGCCTTGTGACGCATGTGCAGATTTCAGCGGATCGCCTTGGCCTCTATCGCCATCTCCTTGGCCTGAACGCGGCGGAATTGGAAATATCATGAGCAAGATCATCATCACCTGCGCCGTGACGGGGGGCGCGCACACCCCGACGATGTCCGATGCATTGCCGATCACGCCGCAAGAAATCGCGGATCAGGGCATTGCGGCGGCAGAGGCGGGGGCCGCGATTCTCCATCTTCATGCCCGCGATCCCGATACGGGTGCACCCACCGGGAACCCGGACGTATATGCGCAATTCCTGCAAGTGATCCGCCAGCGCACCGATGCCGTGGTCAATATCACCACTGGTGGTTCGGCGACGATGGCCGTGCAGGACCGGCTGGCCGCGGCCACAAGGTTCAAGCCGGAAATGTGCTCGCTCAACATGGGGAGCATGAACTTCTCCTTCTTCCCCGCCGCCAAGCGGATATCGCAATGGAAACATGGCTGGGAGAAGGATTATGTCGAGAATTCGGACGATTATATCTTCCGCAACACTTTTCGTGACATTGCCTATATCATCGAGACATTGGGCGAGGCCGGCACCCGGTTCGAGCATGAATGCTATGATGTCAGCCATCTCTACAATCTGGCGCATTTCGTCGACCGCGGCGTCATTAAGTCGCCCTTTTTCATCCAGATGATTTTCGGCATTTTGGGCGGAATCGGGCCGGACCTCGAAAATCTGATGTTCATGAAGGCGACGGCGGACCGCTTGTTCGGCAAGGAAAATTTCCAATGGTCGGTGCTGGCCGCCGGGCGTCACCAGATGCCGTTCCTGACGCAGGCGGCGTTGATGGGCGGTCATGTCCGCGTCGGGCTGGAAGACAGCCTGTTCATCGAACGCGGCGTGCTCGCGACATCCAATGCCCAGCAGGTCGAAAAGATTGTCCGCATCATCCGGGAAATGGGTCACGAACCCGCGACGCCCGCCGAGGCGCGGGCGATGCTGGGCCTTAAGGGCGGCGATAGGGTGGAGTTCTAGATCATGGCGCGCAACATCGTCGACATCTCGGTTTATCTGGAAAATGACGTGGTTTCCGATCCGCCGATCTATCGGCCCAAGATCGAATATATCGATCACCGGACATCGGTGCCCGAATTGCTCAGCTTCTTTCCCGGTCTGGAACAAAAGGACCTGCCGGACGAAGAGGCATGGGCGATCGAGAAGATCGAGCTGATCACCCATAATGGCACGCATCTGGATGCGCCCTATCATTTCGCCTCGACGATGAATGGCGGCGAACGGGCGATGACGATTGACGAGGTGCCGCTCGATTGGTGCTTTCAACCGGGAGTAAAGCTCGATTTCCGGCATTTCGACGATGGCTATGTCGTCACTGCCGATGATGTCGCCGCCGAGCTTGATCGTATCGGCCATGTCTTGTCGCCGCTTGAAATCGTCGTCGTCAACACGGCGGCGGGCAAGCGTTATGGTCGCGACGATTATGTCACCGCGGGCTGTGGCATGGGCTATGATGCGACGATGTACCTGCTCGAACGCGGCGTGCGTTTGACCGGCACCGATGGCTGGAGCTGGGATGCCCCGTTCATCCACACTCGTGAGCGTTATGAAGAAACCGGCAATGCGGGTCTGATCTGGGAAGGGCATAAGGCCGGGCGCGATATCGGCTATTGCCATCTTGAAAAGCTGCACAATCTGGAAGCCTTGCCCTCAACCGGGTTCATGATTTCCTGTTTCCCCGTGAAGATCCGGGGCGCTTCGGCGGGTTGGACACGGGCCGTCGCTATTTTTGAAAACTGATTGAACATCAAGGCAGGCGAGGCCTGTCGCAACAAGAGGAATTTCCCATGCGTGATGCTGTTATTGTTTCTACTGCCCGCACCCCGATTGGCCGTGCCTATCGCGGGGCCTTCAACGCTACCCATGCGCCTACGCTGGGCGCGCATGCGATCCGTGCTGCGGTCGCGCGTGCAGGTGTCGATCCGGCTGAAATCGACGATGTGATCATGGGCGCGGCGTTGCAGCAAGGTTCGCAATATACCATCGCCCGCAATGCGGCGCTGCGCGCGGGCCTGCCCGTCACCGTTGCGGCCCAGTCGATCGACCGCCAATGCGCCTCTGGCCTGATGGCGATTTCGATGGCCGCCAAGCAGGTGATTGTCGACGGGATGAATGTCTGCGTGGCGGGCGGTGTCGAATCCGTGTCGCTGGTTCAGACCAATGAGTTGCGCGTGACGCCGGACCCGGAATTGGTTGCGATGGTGCCGGCCGCTTATATGCCGATGCTGCAAACTGCCGAAACGGTCGCCAGCCGCTACAACATCAGCCGGGATGTGCAGGATGAATATGCGTTCCAGTCCCAGCAGCGCACGGCTGCGGCGCAGGCGGCGGGCGCGTTCGACGATGAAATCGTCAGCGTGACCGCCAATATGGCGGTGCAGAATAAGGAAACCGGCGAGGTTTCGATGAAGGAAGTCACGCTCGCCAAGGATGAGGGCAATCGCCCGGATACGCAGCTTGAAGGGTTGAAATCGTTGAAGCCGGTGGTCGGCCCGACCGGGGTGATCACTGCGGGCAATGCCAGCCAATTATCGGACGGCGCCTCGGCATGCGTGGTGATGGAGGCATCGCTGGCGGCAGCGCGCGGCTTGAAGCTGCTTGGCCGTTATGTCGGCATGGCCGTTGCCGGGACGGAACCGGATGAAATGGGGATCGGTCCGGTGTTCGCTATTCCGAAGCTGCTCAAAGCCCATGGCCTGAAGATGGAAGATATCGGCCTGTGGGAACTGAACGAGGCATTTGCGGTGCAGGTCCTCTATTGCCGCGACCGGCTGGGCATTCCCAATGACCGGCTGAACGTGAATGGCGGCGCGATTTCGATCGGCCATCCTTATGGCATGTCGGGCGCGCGCATGGTTGGCCATGCGCTGATCGAGGGCAAGCGCCGGGGCGTGCGCTATGTGGTCGTGACCATGTGCGTGGGCGGCGGCATGGGGGCGGCCGGTCTGTTCGAAGTCCTCTAAACCTCGTGCTGGCTGGCGAACTTCCTATCTGGGGAGGGCGCCAGCCACGCAACCTGCCCATCACCAGATTTGAACATAAGAAAGAATAATATGGGGTCAGCACCTTTTATCGTCGGCATTGGCGGCACGACACGGGTCGGTTCTTCCGGTGAGCGGATTGTGCGCTGCGTCTTGTCGCATGTCGAAGCACTTGGCGGCGAGACGCGCATGTTCGGCGGGCAGAAATTGGCCCAGCTCCCGCATTATGCGCCCGAAAACCCGACGCGCAACGCGGCGCAGCTTGAACTGGTGGAGGCCGTGCGGCGGGCAGATGGCCTGGTAATCGGGACGCCGGGCTATCATGGCGGCGTATCCGGCCTCGTCAAGAATGCCATCGACCTGCTGGAAGATTTACGGGAAGACAAGCGCGTCTATTTCAGCGACATGGCCGTGGGGCTGGTTGTCGTGGCCGCGGGCTGGCAGGCCTGTGGCGTAACCCTGCAAGCGATGCGCGGCATTGTGCATGCGATGCGCGGCTGGCCAACGCCAATGGGTATCACCGTCAACACGATCGAGCAGCAGGTGTTCGATCAGCATGGCGAGGTTGTCGATCCCAGCCTTAAATCCGCCTGTGCGCTGCAAGCCGAACAGGTGCTTCGCTTGGCCGGGCGAGGTTGATCGCGCTCATTTCACGCGATATCGCAAGGCTTTAAGCGCCTAGCTTCAGAATCTATTGCTGCGATCCCAGCGCCATCCCCGCACCTAAGCGGGGATGGCGCTGTTGCATTGCGCCGGATTAATAAAACCCCTGTCCCTTGGCGGCGCGGTCGCGGAGCCAAGGTGAGGGGGTGAAGCGGGGGCCGAAGCGTTGGGTGAGCCTGTCGCATTCGCGCACGAACGTCTCGATCCCGACGGTGTCGATGTAGGACAGGGTGCCGCCCGTCCATGCGGGGAAGCCCCAGCCATAGATCGAGCCGATATCGCCATCTTCCGAGGTCTCGATAACAATTTCCTCGCGGCAGCGCGCGGTTTCGATCGATTGTGCATAGAGGAAGCGTTGCTTGAGTTCCTCGACATCATAATCGTCTTTTGCCGGGAACAGATCGGCGAGGCCGGTCCATAGATGCTTGCCACCTTCCGCCGGATAATCATAAAAGCCGCCACCGGCCTTGCGCCCTGCGCGCCCGTGCGCCTTCATCTTGTTGAGCGCCGAGACGCCCGCCGGGACGACATATGTATCGCCCTCTTGGGCAATCGCCTGTTCGACGATTTTGAGCGGCAGGTCGAACGACACTTCATCCAAGAGAGCGAGCGGCCCCACCGGCATGCCGATGGCCTTGGCCGCATTTTCGATGACCGCAGGCGGGACGCCTTCTTCCAGCATGGCGCTACCTTCATGGATGACGGTCTGGAACACGCGGCTGGTGTAAAAGCCCCGGCTGTCGTTGACGACAATCGGCGTCTTTTTGAGCTTGGCGACAAAGTCGATGGCGGCTGCGACGGTGGCAGGGCTGGTTTTCGCGCCCTTGATGATTTCCACCAGCCCCATGCGCTCCACGGGGGAGAAAAAGTGCATGCCGATGAACTGATCCGGGCGGGCGGAGGCTTCGGCCAATTTGGTGATCGGCAGGGTCGAGGTGTTGGAGGCATAGACCGTGGTCGCGGGGATCACGGCTTCAGCCTTTTGTGCGGTGTCGGCCTTGATGGCGATGTCTTCGAACACGGCCTCGATAATCAGGTCGCAGCCTTGAAGCATCGCAAAATCATCGGTCGGGGTGATGCGCGCGAGCATCTCCTGCATCATGGCCTCGGTCAGCCCACCCTTGGCGACGCGCTTGGCAAAGGTTGTTGCTGCATATTGTTTGCCCTTGCTGGCGGTTTCGACATCGCGGTCGATCAGGACCACGTCGCAACCGGCCTGTGCCGATACCAAGGCAATGCCCGCGCCCATCATGCCCGCGCCTAGCACCCCGATTTTCTTGAACTCGGTCTTGGCGATGCCCGCCGGGCGACCGGCCCCGCGTTCGGCCGCACCCTTGGACAGAAAGGTGGTGCGGATGATGTTGCGCGACACCGGGTTGGTCAGCAATTTGGCGAAATATTTGGACTCGATCGAGAGCGCCTTGTCGAACGGCAGGATCGCGCCTTCATAAATGGTCGACAAGATCGCTGCCGGTGCTGCGACATGATAGCCGGACTTGGCCAATGCGCCGGTCGCCATCATCAATTGCGCCGAATATTCCGGGATGATGAGACCGCGCTGTTCACGCATGGCATAGCCTTTCACGTCCCATGGCTTGATCGGGCTGGGGGCCGTGGCCAGCCAAACGCGGGCGGCGGCTTCCATCTCCGCTGCGGGCAGCACGGCATCGACCAGCTTGAGCGCCAGCGCCTCTGCCCCCTTGATCGGGCGGCCCGATAGCAACAGGTCCGCCGCCGCCTTGACCCCGGCGATGCGGATCAAACGCTGGGTCCCGCCTGCGGCCGGCAACAACCCGACATTGACTTCCGGCAGGCCGACTATCGCCTTGGGATCATCGGCCAAGATGCGATAATGGCAGGCCAATGCCAGTTCGAACCCGCCACCCAGCGCAAAGCCATTGATCAGGGCGACCCAGGGCTTGCCGGATTGTTCCAGCGCCCGGTTGAGCTTGCTCACCTTCTGGCTGACCTCATAGGCCTGTTTGACGGTCAGCTTGTCAAAGCCCTGCACCAGTTGCCTGAGATCGGCCCCGGCCATGAAGGCGGATTTGCCGGAGGCGAGAATGACGCCCTTGATGTTATCATCGGCGGTAATATCGGTAATCGCCGCTGCAAATTCGTCCTGAAACGCATCGGACAACAGGTTCACCGATTCATCGGCATGATCCATGATGAGCGTGGCAATGCCATCGGGCGCGGTGTCAATTTTCAGATGTCGCATGTTCATTTCCCTGAATCTCTGGGGCAGGCGCGGATTAGACGCGCTCGATGATCGTGGCGGTGCCAAGGCCATTGGCGGCGCACAGGCTGATCAGCCCGGTCGATTGGCCACGGCGTTCCAACTCGTCCAGCACGGTGCCGGTGATCATCGCGCCGGTCGCGCCCAAGGGGTGGCCCATCGCAATCGCCCCGCCGCAGACGTTCATCTTGTCATGCGGGACATTGAGTAAGCGCATGAAGCGCAGGACCACGCTGGCAAAGGCCTCGTTCAGTTCGAACAGGTCGATGTCGCCGACTTGCATCCCGGCCTTTTGCAGCGCCTTGTGCGCGACAAGGCTGGGCGCGGTCAGCATGATCGTTGGCTCCGAACCGATCGAGGCGAATGACCGGATGCGCGCGCGCGGTTTCAACCCGGCGCGTTCGCCAAAAGCCTTGGACCCGATCATCACCAGCCCCGAACCATCGACGATGCCCGAACTGTTGCCGCTATGATGGACATAGTGTAGATCTTCGATTTGCGGATAGCGATCCATGGCGACCAGTTCGAACCCGCCTTTGCCCATGCCCTCAAAGGCGGGCTTGAGCTTGGCCAGCCCTTCGATCGTGGTATCGGGGCGCATATGCTCATCATGGTCGAGCAAGACCTCGCCCATCACATCCTTGATCGGGACGATGGCCTGTTTGAACCGGCCTTCCTGCCAGCTTTGTGCGGCGCGGCGCTGGCTTTCGACTGCATAGCCATCGACATCCGCACGGGTGAATCCGTCCATCGTCGCGATCATGTCCGCGCCGATGCCCTGCGGCGCATAATGATTGTGAAAGGCAATGCGCGGGTCGGATGTCCATGCGCCGGTGTCATAGCCGAATTGGGTCCGGCTCATGCTTTCCACCCCGCCGCCGATCCCGGCCTCGATCATCCCGGCATGGACCTGCGCCGCGATCAGATTGACCGCATCCAGCCCGGAGGCGCAAAAGCGATTGACCTGCTGGCCCGCCACGCTTTGCGCATAGCCTGCATTCAATACCGCCGCGCGTGCCAGCACCCCGCCTTGTTCACCCACCGGCTGTGCCGAGCCGATGATGACATCATCCAACAAACTCGTATCGAGTTGATGGCGATCACGCACCGCCTGCAATAATTGCGTGACCAATTCGACCGATGTGACCTCATGCAGCGCCCCATCCGGGCGACCCTTGCCGCGCGGACTGCGCACATGATCGTAAATATAGGCCTGCATGACTTCTTCCTTGGTATTGATATAGATGATCAGAAATAGGCGGCGGCGGCGTCAATGCCGGCAATGGCCAAAGTCGCGACAATAAACAGGGCGTTGAAGGGTATGGCCCATGGTTTGGGGGCGTCCCGCAATTCCATGAAATATTGGGCGATCAAATGCGCCTTCAGACATGCGAAAATCATGGCGATCGTCAACGCGTGCTGGTGCAAGTAGGCAAAGGACACGGCCTCGAAACTGAATAATGTCGCGATCACCAGTAACGCCCAGATAATCGCATTGGTGTAATAATAGCGCGCCATTATCGTGCTCCCTGAAAATAGAGCAGGGGGAAGATGAATATCCAGAGCAGATCAACCATGTGCCAATATAATGCGCCGGAATGGAGCCACAAAAAATGGCCTGAAGACTGGTGCTTGATCTTGAAATACACCAAAGTCAGCAAAGTCATGCCTACGACGTAATGAACAAAATGCAGGCCGGTGAAGATATAATAGAAGGTGAAATATAAATTGGTGTCCACCAGTAATCCGGCTTGAATTTTCTGATAATATTCTACCCCCTTGATCACGGCAAACAGCGCCCCCACGGCCAAGGCGCCGAGAATGAACCGGCGCGCGAGGATGATCTGGCCGTTGCGGGCGCTTGGCACAGCCAATGCCACCAGACATCCGCTGGTGATGAGGATCAAAGTATTGATCAGCCCCAGCGTGACATTGACGTGCTGTCCCGATTGCACAAACACGTCCAATTGCTTGGCGCGCTCGGCCATGAAGACAATGAAGAACAGCACGAAACTAGCAATGTCCGCCAGAATGAACACGATAATGCCGGGCAGCTTTGCGTGCCGATCATCCGCGACCATGTGCATCGGGCGATCAGTTGGCGAGCGCGTGTTCATTTTCAAGCTTCGGTATAGCGCGCAGCACGTAGATCGAGCTGAGCAGCATGAACAGGAAGAAGATGGGGAATTCGATCCAGTAATTGATCAGGCCGCTGCGCGAGAAGGGACCGTCTTTGAAGACGGAGATAAGGCCCAAAAGTGGCAGCATGCAGCCGACCCAGATGACATACCATGAAACCCAATGCGGAATGATCGGCTGCGCGCGCTTGTCGCCAAGAAAGCAGACGCCCATCGCCAGAATTTGCAGCATCGTGAGCGAGAAGGCGCAGTCGAAGAATATCCAGCCTGCATCATAGAGCAATTGGATCGTCTGAGGCGGGAGTTCATCCGGTCGAAATGCGGCTGTCAGCCAAAAGGACGCGGGAAGAATGATGACGATGGTCGTCAAGCCCGCGCCCCAAAGCTGCAAGGTGGAAAGGACGTTGTTGTCCTGTTCAATGGCTTCCATCACCTTGGAGATGCCCAAGCCCCAGATGACGTAAAATACGCCAAAGGCCATGGTGAAGATCATGCCGATCCGTGCCTGACTGGTATGTTCGCGGAAATGCGTTGCGATTTCGTCGGCATTGCCCGCTGCAGAATAAGGCGGAATGTTGTGGCCCAAAATACCCCAGAAGAAGATCAGGGCCACCAGCAGGATCGGCCCGCCCCAGGCGCAAAAGCGAACATATCTATAGGGATTGGATTTTCCAGTCCGGTCCATCAGTCATCCTCCTTATGTTTATCTGCATGTATCTGCACTGTCCGGCATCACGCCGTGCGCGTTTATAAAAAGCTGAATATGCCCATGATCAATATGAAAAATGGGTGCCCGCATTTCCGCACGATGGTTTAGCTCAATGGGCCATAGATGGCGTCTTCCACCCGATGGGCCAATTGGTTGACGGCGCCCGCTTCTTCGATGGTGCGCACCGCATCCAGCCCGCGCAGGCCCAGCGGCGTAGGCCTGCCATTTTCAACCATGATATAGCGTTCATCGGTAAGATAGGCCGCAATCGCGCCACCGGATGCGGCGACGATCTTGGTGATACCCGCCAAGGCAGTGGGTTGATCCGGCCACAGGCTGACGATCACGGCGACAAACTGTCGGCCCTTGCCGCCATCATCCACATCCGTATCGTTCCAACCGCCCGGATCACCGCCGGTCAGATCATGGTATTCGATGGCGGTTGCGCCCGCCGCCTGCAATCCGGCGATGGTGACTGCGGGATCGCTGCCTTCCGGGATCACCAGAAAAACACGCGTTGCGCCATCGCCCGCCAACTCAATACGGCTCTCACCTGCGCCGAGATTGTAGAGCAACGCGCGACGAAAGACATTTTGTTCGTCGCGATGGATATGCGAGGTGATCTCGCTATGGATCAGCCCATTGCGATCGGCCTCGCTTGCATAAGTGACGATGGCGATGCCTTCGAACTGTTCGGGATCCTTCGATCCGACATTGGCGAGCGGGGTCACATGATGTTGGATATAGCTGGCAAAACCGGGGATGCGGGCGGCCATGACGCCATGAATGTCGCGCCAGTAACGGCTGAACAATGAACGTGATATGCCGGGCTTGCGCTCCAGTAATGCGACGGTGCTTACGCCTGCCATGCTGCGCCCTCCAATGGCAAGATGGTGCCTGAGACATAAGCCCCGGCACGCGAGGCGAGGAAAATCACCGCGCCCGCCATGTCTTGGTCCGTGCCAAGCCGACCAGCGGGAATGCTCGCGACGACCATGTCCTTCAGGCCGGGGACGGCGGAGAAAAAGCCATCGGTCATGTCGCTTGGGAAATAGCCGGGGGCAATCGCATTGACGTTGATACCGGATGCGGTCAGATCCGATGCCAGCATCTTGGTGAGCTGGTGGATGGCGGCCTTGGTGGCACCATAGGCATAAGCGCCGTTGTTGCTTTTGCCCCATAACGCGCCGAACGAACCGATGTTGATGATGCGGGCAGGGTCGCCCGGTCGGACCGCCGCACGCATAGAGGGCAGCAGTCCTTGGGTCAGGAAAAAGGGCGCGCGCAAATTGAGCGCCATTTCTGCATCCCATCGCGCGGGATCAGCCGCTTCGACCGGGCTGGCGCTGAACGCCCCGGCATTGTTGACGAGAAGATGGACTGCCGGCGCACGCTCGGCGACATCCGCCGCCGCCGCCTGAACGCCTGCCATTGTCGATAGATCATGGGCCAGAAATTCGGCTTGCCCCGGCCCTTCAAGACTGGCGACGAAGTCTTCCCCTTGGTGCGCCGATCGCCCGATTACCAGCACATGCACACCGGCCCGCACAAGGGCGCGGCTGATCATTGCGCCGATGCCCTTGGCCCCACCCGTCACGACGGCGGTTTTTCCGGCAAGGCCGAACAATTCGTGGAGGATGTCGCTCATCTCGATCAGCCTTTCGCGATGTTGAAGGTTTGCAGGGCGGTATAAGCGTAGAGACCTTCTCGCCCGCCTTCCACGCCGAGGCCCGATTGCTTGTGGGCGGGAAAGGGGACTGCCGGATCAAGGGCGCAATGCTGGTTGATCCAGACGGTGCCGCTTTCGATCTGGCTGGCCACTTTTTCGGCTTCGGCGAGATTGCTCGACCAAACGGACGCGCCCAACCCATAAGGCGAGGCATTGGCCCGTGCGATCGCATCATCGACATTCGAATAGCGAATAATCGGCAGAATCGGGCCGAAAGGCTCTTCATCCACCATCATCGTGCCATCGCTGATATCGCGAACGACGGTGAGCGGGATGAAATAGCCGGGACGGTCCGGCACATCGCCGCCCGCGATGATCGTGCCATGCGCCCGCGCATCGGCAAGGAACGTCAGCACCTTGTCATATTGCGCCTTGTTCTGGACTGGCCCGAATTGCAGGGCGGGGTCGCCTTCATTCCCCAGGGTGGCTGCATTCGCAATGCCCGCAATGGCGTTGCAGACGGCATCGTAAATGCTGTCATGGACATACAGGCGCTTGATCACCGCGCAAATCTGACCGCTATTGAAGAAGGCAAGACCGAACAGGGCCGGGGCAATTGCCTCTGGATTGGCATCGGGCAGCACGATGGCCGCATCATTGCCTCCCAGTTCCAAGGTCAGTCGCTTCAATGAAGGCGCGGCAGCCGCCATGATGACGCGGCCCGTCTGGGTCGATCCGGTAAATGCGATCTTGGCGACATCGGGATGGCTAACGAGATGCGCGCCGGTGGCATTGCCGCCGGACAGAATGTTCACCAGGCCCGCTGGCACCGTGTCCGCGATCAGCGCGCCGAAACGAGCGGTGGTCAGCGGTGTCGTCGGCGCTGATTTTACGACAATGCAATTGCCAGCCATCAAGGCTGGCGCGATTTTGTTGATGGCGAGGTAGAAAGGCGCATTCCACGGCACGATGGCGGCCACGACGCCCAGCGGCTTGCGACGCAGTTCGACGCGGCGGGCGGCATCTTCCAGCACGACTTCCGGATCGAGCCGTTGTTCGGAGAAATAATCGAGAAACTGGACCGCCAGACCGACCTCGAATTGGGCGATGCCCATTGGCCGACCGGTTTCCTTGATCAATAGTTCCGCAAGCTCTGCGGCATTGTCGGCCACGGTCTTGGAAATGGATTTGAGTATGTCGCGCCGTTGTTCAAAGCTGGTGTTGCGCCAATTTTTCCAAGCTGCTGCTGCTGCCGCGACCGCTTGATCGACATCGGCGGTGCTGGCGTCGGGGACGTGCGCAATGACGGTTTCATCGGCGGGATTGATGACCGGCAACTGGTTGGCCGCATCTGCAAGCTGGCCGTTGATCAGCATTTTAAACATAACACCCTCTCATTGTTTTTATTCAAGCCAGCGCAACCGATGCGGCTGATGGCGTTTCTCATGTCTTCAACTGGCCTTTTTCAAGCCTTGTGCGTTGTGAAATTTTTTCAGCACGGCTGCTTCCAGCGTCTTCACCAGTTCGACATTGGCTTCTTTAACATGGCCAAAGCCACGGATTTGCGCCGGGAGAGATGCCAATTCGACCGCAGCCGCCTGGTTGGCGACGGACAATTGCGAAGCCACCATCTGCATTTGCGCTTCATATTCATCGATCAGTCGGCGCTCCATCTTGCGTTCTGCGGTATGGCCGAACGGATCGAGAAATGTGCCGCGCAGGCCTTTCATTTTGGCAAGCAGGCCAAAAGCGGTGCCGATCCATGGTCCGAACTCCTGCTTTTGCAGATGCCCAGTTGCTGGGTCGCGCTTGGAAAATAGCGGAGGCGCGAGATTATAGCGCAGCTTGGCACCATCCTCGAACGTGGCGGCGAGTTGGGCCTTGAACGCCGGGTCGCTATGCAGGCGGGCGACCTCATATTCGTCCTTATAGGCCATCAGCTTCGCAAAATTGCGCGCGACCATGATTGCGAGGCTTTCGCTGCCCGGCATGAGATTGGCTTCGGCCCGCGCCACGAGATTGACCAAATCAAGGTAACGCCTCGCCCATGCCGTATTCTGATAGGCGGTGAGCAATGCCGTGCGATGGGCGACAATGTCTTCCAGCTTATGTAGCGGCGTGAATTCAAGTTCGGGCATTGCACCCGAGACGGCTTGGCTGATGCGGTCCGGATCGACGGCTTGCAACCGGCCAAGCGCGAACGCCGCCTTGTTGAATGGGATTGCAACGCCATTGATTTCGACCGCGCGTTCAATGGCTTCGGGAGAGACTGGCAGCAGGCCAAGTTGCGCCGCATAGCCCAGCATGAACAGGTTGGCGGCAATCGTATCTCCCATCAATGCCAGACCAAGGCCGGAGGCATCGACTTTGTGCAGGGTGTGGGACAATTTGCCCAAGCGCCGCACGAGCAAATTCTGGTCCAGCACCATATCGGGATTGCGCTGGAATGCCGGTGTGGGCGTGACGCGTGCGTTGACCACGGATGTGGTGCGTTCCGCGTCCAAGGTGATGACCGGTTCCTTGGAAAGGCCCGCCACGGCATCGAATGCCAGCACCAGATCCGCCTCACCGACGCCAAGCTTTTGCGCGCCAAGGTCCGTTGCGGCCTTGGCAATGCGGACATGGCTATACACGGCGCCATTCTTCTGGCTCAGCCCGGTCATGTCGAAGACGGAACAGGCCAGCCCCTCCAGATGCGCCGCCATCGCAAGCAGCGCGCCAATCGTGACGACCCCGGTGCCGCCAATCCCCGATACCATGATATTATAGCTGCCATTGCCCAGTGGCGGCACAATAGGTGCGGGCAGGCCGCTGATTTGTTCCCCGGCAAGGGCCGCCATCTTCGGTTTGCGTGGTTCTGCATCCAGCACGGTGATGAAACTGGGGCAGAAGCCTTTGACGCAACTATAATCCTTGTTGCAATTGGATTGATCGATCTGGCGTTTGCGGCCCAGCTCGGTTTCCTTGGGCCAGACGCTCACGCAATTCGATTGGACCGAGCAATCGCCGCAACCTTCACACACGGCCGGATTGATGAACATCCTTTTGGCCGGGTTGGGGAATTGGCCGCGCTTGCGACGGCGGCGTTTTTCGGCGGCGCAGGTCTGTTCGTAAATAATGACGGTGACGCCGGGAATGGCGGCCAGCTCGCGCTGGACGGCATCATAGCTATCGCGGTGATGGACGGTGACACCTTCGCCAAGGCCGCTGTCTCGGCCATAAAGTTCCGGGCGATCCGTGACGATGACACAGCGCTTAACGCCTTCCGCCAGCACTTGTCGCGAAATATCGCCGGGCGATAGTGGACCATCGACTGGCTGTCCGCCGGTCATCGCTACGGCATCGTTGAACAAAATCTTGAAGGTCATGTTGACCCCGGCAGCTACGCCGCCACGCACTGCTAGCAGGCCGGAATGATAATAAGTGCCGTCGCCCATATTCTGAAAAATATGCGGGACATCTGTAAAATGGGCGAGGCTGAACCAGTGACCGCCTTCACCGCCCATCTGGGTGTTGGGCAGCATCGACGGACCAGAATACATCGCCATCGCGTGGCAGCCGATGCCACCGGCGGCGACGCTGCCATCCGGAAAGCGGGTGCCGGTATTGTGCGGGCAACCCGAACAGAAATAAGGAGAGCGCGAGGCCTCGGCAGCCGGCATCACGTTGACGGCTTCCATCTGGCGCGACAAAGCAGCCACCCGTGCGGTGATGTCTGGCGTCGAGGCGTCGAGGCGCTTTAACCGTTCGGCAATGACCAATGCCAATTGGCTTGGTTCAAGCTGTTCGTCGGATGGAATCATGAAGACACCGTCTTCGTCCAATTTGCCGACGATGCGCGGCATGTCGGCCTGACCATAAAGAATGGCCTTGATCTGATTTTCGACCAGCGGCTCCTTTTCCTCGATCACGAGCAACTCGTCCTGCCCGGCGACAAATTCGGCCAGACCTTCGCGTTCGACCGGGAACATGCAGCCGAGCTTGTAGAATGAAATGCCGAGTGCTGCCGCTGCCTGTGTGTCGAGGCCAAGCAATTGCAGGGCTTGCACCACATCCTGCACGGCCTTGCCGGTGGAGATAATACCCAGACGGCGGGCGGGCGCATCGATCAACACGCGGTCGATATTGTTGGCGCGGACGAATTTGCCAATTAACGGCCAACGGAATCTTTTGACGACGATTTCCGATTGGAGACGATCCAAATGGGTCGGATAATTGTTGAAGCCATGCGGTGGCGCGGGACCACGATCCGGCAGCACGGGGCCGTTTTGGCCTTGCGCAATTTCCACCGTCATCGTCTGTTCAAGCACTTCATTGCACAATTTGAAGCCGGTATAGAGACCCGTATAGCGCGACATCGCAAAGCCCATCAGGCCCAGTTCGATAATGTCCTGCACATTCGACGGTGCAAAAATCGGCATGCCCGCATGCATCAAGGCCATTTCGCTTTGATGGGAAACGGTCGATGATTTGCCGCTGTGATCGTCGCCCGCAACAATCAGCACGCCGCCATTTTTATGGGTACCGGCCATGTTGCCATGTTTGAACGGATCGCCGGAGCGGTCTACCCCCGGTCCCTTCGCATACCAGATCGCGAATACGCCATCCTTGTTGACGCCCGGTGTCGTGTCGAGCATCTGCGTGCCCCAGACTGCCGTTGCGGCAAGGTCTTCATTCACCCCGGGCTGAAATATGATGTCATGCTGGGCCAGCAGATCTTTCGTGCGCCATAGTTCCTGATCATAAGTCGTCAGCGGCGAACCGCGATAGCCGGAGATGAAACCGGCGGTGTTCAAACCGGCTTTCCGGTCGAGTTCGCGCTGCATCATGGGGACGCGCACCAGCGCCTGAATGCCCGTCATCATTACGGTGCCAGAGGTCTGGGTATATTTGTCGTTGAGCGTGACATCACGCATGGGAATGTTCCTCAATCGGATAAGCGGCGCCATGATTGCGCAGATATTGGGCAAAGGCGGGGGCAAATTCGGCCAGTATCAATTGGCTGCTGGCGCGTTTGGCCATCATGTCATGCCATGCGGTCAAATCGGTCGCGGCGATGATCGACTGGCCGAAGCTGAATTGCATCACCCGTTCGACCAGTTCGAAACAGTAAAAGGCAAAGATGTCGGCCAAGCTGAGCGTGTCACCCATCAAAAACGGTGCAGGCTTGACCAGATGGCGCAATGCCGCGATTGCACGTTCCAGCATGGCCTGTGCCGCCTGTTCGGTATTGGCGCTATTCTCGCCATTCATGAACACGCCGGGATAGAGGGTTCGCGCCGTTCCTTCGACATAGCATTGCATGATGTTGATGACTTGCCGGACCTTGGCGCGGGCAAAAGGGTCGGTCGGCAACAGTGCCGGCGATGGCAGGATGTCTTCCAGATATTCGATGATGGCGACGGTTTCGGCGATGTCGCCATCTGCCGTTTCAAGAAAGGGAATTTTGCCCATCGGGCTGCGCGCGATGAAGTCCGGATCCTTTGCAGCGCCGGTCAACACTACCTCATGCGGCGCGCCTTTTTCCAGCAGCACGGCGCGCACGATATTGTGGTAGTTGCTGACCGGATATCCGTGCAGGCGCAAGGTCGCGACAGGCTGGCTCATCCCTGGCCAGCCGCCATCTGAATGCCAGTGTCAAAGATTTTGCCGGGATTGAGAATGCCCTTTGGATCGAGCATCGACTTTAGCTGGACCATGACGTCGCGCTCTATTTGATTGCGACTGACCGAGAGCCAGGGCTTTTTCTCCAGACCGATGCCATGTTCCGCCGATACCGATCCGCAAATGGGTCGGAGCGGTTCATAGACGCAGGATTCTACGTCCTCACGATCGTCTGCGGTGCCTGCGCCGATGGCGATATGCAGATTGCCATCGCCGACATGGCCGAGAAACGCGATGGAGCCTTTCGGAAATTTGGATTTGAGGGTCGTCGTGACCTCTTCCATATAGGCTTCCATATGGCCGACGGGCAGGCTGACATCAAAGGCATAAAAGGGCTGAAATTCGCGGACGATATGTTCAAGGTCTTCACGAATTTCCCAGATTCCGGCACGCGCGCGTTCGGAATTGGCAAGGACGGCATCGTCCAGCAAACCGCGTTCGGCGGCCTGTGCCAGCGCCTGTTCGAACAACTCGGTATCGCGCTCCTGATTAGAGCCCAGTGCCTCGATGATCGCATAATAGGGCTTGTCCGCCGGTAATGGTGCGCCATGGCGACCGGCGCTGGTGTTGACGGTGTAGAAGCTGTTGTCGACCAATTCAAACGCACTCAATAGCCCGCCAAGCGCGCCATCCATGTGGCGCAGCAATTGTGCAATCTGACTGAAGCTATTGGCGCAGACCAATGCGGTATTGCTGCTGGTCGGCTGTTCGCGCAGGCGCAGCACCAGTCTGGTAATGATGCCAAGCGACCCCTCGCTGCCGATGAATAACTGCTTGAGATCATAGCCGGTATTGTTTTTGATCATCCGGTTGAGGGAGGACACGATCCGACCATCCGCCAGCACGGCCTCTACCCCCAGCACCTGTTCGCGCATCATGCCATAGCGCAGCACGCGCATGCCGCCCGCGTTGGTCGATGCATTGCCGCCGAGATGGCATGAGCCGCGCCCGCCAAGGTCCAGTGGAAACATGAGGTCATATTGTTCGAGGTGATCCTGAAAATGTTCCAGAATCACGCCCGCTTGCACTGTCGCGGTGCGGTTCGCCGTATCGACCTGTTCGATCTGGTTCATCCTTTCCAGCGAGATGGCAATATCGCCGGGCCGGGTTTGGGTGGCGCGCACCCAACCCGACATGCCGCCTTGCACGACCACTGGCTGGCCTGCTTCATGGCACAGGGCCATGATCCGGGAGACTTGATCGGTTGTCGTCGGACGCAAGATGGCATCCGCGCCGATTTCGGTCATGAACACGCCCGGATTTCGGCTGGCGACATCTTCGCCAGTCAGCACACCCTTTTCATCCACGATTTCCCGCAAGCGGCACAGGAGATCGGATGTGGCCAATGGTCGTGCTTCCGTCACAGGCGCACCATGATATCGTCGCCTTGCACGACGGTTTCATAACGTTGCAGCGTCAGCGACTCATCTTCGTCGCATGCGCCGGTGTGCAGGTCGAAGGTCCAGCCATGCCATGGGCAGGTCAGGATGGTGCCGTCGACTTCCCCTTCATGCAATGGGCCTTGGGCATGCGGGCAACGGCCCGCGGTAGCCGTGGGGCAACCCTCAACCATAAAGACCGCGATCTTGGTGCCATTGATGCTGGCACGCATCGATTGACCGGATTGCAGATCTGCGAGAGAACCCACGCGATGCAGCGTTTCAGCAGGCGCTGCGGTGCCTGATGTTGCCTGTGTCATCGTGCCTTGAACCTCACTTGAAGACCTTTCGGACCCCTTGCGAAATAGGAATCCATCCACTCCGGTTCGCCGCTGATCGGCATCAGATCTTCAAACCGCTCCAGCAGAATTTCGACTGCGGTGCGGGCTTCCATGCGTGACAAATAGGAGCCAAGGCAGAAATGCGGCCCTTGGCCAAAGGACATGATTTCGCTCGGATTGCGTTCGAGGTCGAATTCCTCCGAATGCTCGAACTTGCGTTCGTCATGGTTGGCCGATCCCAGTAGCAGCATCACCAATGTGTTCTTTGGAATGGCTACATCGTTCAGCACAGTGTCGCAGGTCGTGTGGCGGAACAGCATCTGCACCGGGCCATCATAACGCAGCATTTCTTCGAACATTTGCGGGATTTTCTCAGGATTGGCGCGCACGGCCTCCTGCAACCCCGGCAAGCGCTTCATATGGGTGAAGGTGATGCTCAACAGGTTGGTTGTGGTTTCGACCCCGCCAATGAGGAGCAATATGGCCATGCTGAGCACTTCGCTCTTAGTCAGTCGTTCGCCATTCACTTCCGCGAGAATAAAGCCGCTGATCAAATCATCACCCGGATTGGCGGCGCGACGCTCATAGACATCCTCGAAATAGGCGCGGATATCCTTCGACGTCTTGGCAATGGCAGCCAAACGTTCCGGTCCATAAGCGGCGCGATTGCCAGCGGATAAAAGGTCATCGACCCAATGCTTGAAATCGACGCGGCGCTCAATATCGACGCCGAGGACATCGGCGATCACGCTGACTGGGAAAAGAGCGGAAAATTCCCAGACGAAATCAAATTCGCCCTCTTTGCCGTGCTTGGCGATAATGTCGTCGATCAATTCATTGGCGACCCGGCGAATCTTGTCATTGAGCGCGCCCACGCGGCTCGGCACGAATGCCTTGTTCGCCAGCTTGCGGGTGCGCATATGGCCCGGCGGGTCCATGGAAATCATTGGCGGGACTTCCGGCACCGGGTCATATTCACCCAGCAATTCCGGCCAGAATTGGGCGGAGGAAAAGGTCTTCCCATCCTGCAACACTTGAATCACGTCATCCCAGCGCGAGACGACAAAGCCCTTCATGGAGTCGATCCAATGCACCGGCGCCACTTCGCGTAATTGCGCGTAATGCGGATAGGGATTGGATGTGACCTTTGAATCCAACGGGTCATAAGTGATTTTGCCGGCGAGATCCGGTCTCGCGATAGATGCGGTTTCGGTCATTTGATTGTCCTAGAAAAGCAGGCGCCAACAATCGGCTCAGGCCGGAAAGGGCGGCACTACGCCGAGTTGTTGGAACACCGGAATCGCATCCCAGATGCTGCGCTCAAGATAGATCTTGCCATTGCGCCAGGCCATGACTGTCACGCCGCGCGTTTTCGTCACCTTGCCTGCCGCTGGAATGCCAAGAAAGTCCCCGGCATGCTTGGTTTCCCAAGTCCATTGGAATGAACCGAGCTTATCGTCGCCAACATAATCGAATACGTCGAATTTATTGTAGCTCTGTGTCGGGTCTTCAATGATGAAGCCTTCAAAGAAGCCACGCAGCGCTTTCAGGTCGCTATTGATCTGGATTCCGAAATTGACATCTTCGAACTGGATGTTGGGATCGTACAGCGTCATCAGTTCATCGGTGCCGTTTGCAAACAGGCCGATCCAATATTGCGCCCATTGTAAGTTCATTGCGCCTCTCCATTAGCTGGCCCGCGACCATCGCCGACCATCCAAATCTCCTCACTGAGCTGTGCAGCAAAGCCACCTCCCTCGCGGTGAGAAGACTCATACTGCCAACACTTGAGGTGGAGACTAAGAGCATATTGATATGTGCGCGATGGCCTTTCGGATCAGTCCGTGTCTTTTCGTGCCAAAAGTGCGGCGGGCTTGATGACATTGTTTGTGCGCGGGCAGGTGAATTAATCCCTGATTTACGCGATTGACTGCAAGGGGGCGTGAATCGTCAATTGTCTCGCTTGGGTAATCGCTGTCACGCAGGGGCATTTCTTTCCGATGGCGGCTCTGCTCTTAACATGCCGCGAGATCGCGCAACCGTTCAAGACGCGGGGCCATCTCGTTCAGGGTTCAAGGGAGAGGAATAACGATGCCCAAGTTACAATATACGCATGCGTCTTCGATTGGTGCACTCGCCGCGATGTTGGCATGGACGCCCGTCATGGCACAGGCCGTCAGCACGAATGCGGCGCAGGCCAATAACGCCGATGATATTATCGTGACGGCGACCAAGCGTAATGAAAATCTCGTCAAAGTGCCGATTTCGGTCAGCGTCTTCACCGAAGCCGCCATTGCCGAGCGCGGTATCAGCCGTCCTGCCGATTTTCTGAGCAGCACGCCCAATGTGACGTTCGTGGAAGACAATGCGGGCGAAGCCTATATCAACATTCGCGGTCAAACATCGGTGCGCAATTCGGACCCGAACGTGGCGATCGTGATCGATGGCGTGACCCTGTCCAGCGTCAAGCCGTTCAACCAGGATTTGTTCGGCATTCAGCAGATCGAAGTGCTTAAAGGGCCGCAGAGCGCCATTTATGGTCGTAACGCTGCGGCGGGTGCGATTGTGATCACCACCAAAAAGCCGGGCAAGGAATTCGAAGGCAATGTTGTCGCGTCTTATGGCAGCTTCAATAATGTCCATGCCAGCGCGTCGATCAGCGGGCCGTTGTCCGATAATCTGGGCTTCAGCGTCGCCGGTTCCATCCGTGACAGCGACGGTCCCTTCACCAATATCACCACCGGCGAAAAGGTGCAGCGTTTCCAGAACAGCAGCGGTCGCGCGCGTCTGGTATATGATGCTGGCGGCCCGTTGACGCTCGATCTCAAGGTAACGGCACATCATTCAAAGGGCGGCGGCAGCGCGTATAATGCGCAATATTATGTGGCGGTGGCACCGGCTTTCTCGATCAATTTGCCGACCAATCCGACGTCGCTTGATGGCAATTTCGCGAATGTGCCATTCGTGTCCAACGTCGCTGGGGCGTTCAAGGAAGACTTTGCCGATATCACGTTGAAGGCCGATTATGATCTGGATTGGGTCAAGCTGACGTCCATCACCAGCTATAACCGGCTGAAGCAATATTTCGGCAGCGATTCACCGCCTTATCTGGCGGTTGATCAGGGTGTTGGCACGGTCCAGCAATATACCTATCTCGACAAGAATCTGTCGCAGGAAATTCGACTGACCTCGCCGAGCGATCAGCGTCTGCGTTGGCAGGTCGGTGCATATTATCTTCGTTTCACCCGCAATCAGACGAGCAAGATTTCCAGCGATGCGCTGGGCAGCCTGCCCGCCAATAACAACAGCGTCGATGCTGGCACCGTTGCATTCGGCAATCCGGTATATCGCACCACCAGCTATGCGCCGTTCGCCAGCTTGCAGTTTGATGTCACCGAAAAGCTGCACCTCAATCTGGCCGGACGCTACGACACGGAAAAGCGCTCGATCAAGGAAGTGGCGCCGCTCCCATTCAATACCTGCGTGACCTTTACGGGCAAGGCGGTGGCCGATTGCCGGTCCTCGCGCACGTTCAAGCAGTTCGAGCCAAAGGCGAGCGTCTCTTATGATGTCGATGCCAATGCCAGCGTCTATGCAAGCTATGGCAAGGGCTTCAAATCGGGCGGGTTCAACCCGATCGGTTCGCGTCAGGCGTTGATCGCGGTGCTGCCGGTCGGTGCCAGCGCGGATTCAATCTATGTGCAGGACGGCTATAACAAGGAAGTCTCTGAATCCTATGAAATCGGTGCCAAGGCAAAGTTGTTCGACCGTCGCTTGTCGATCAATGTCGCGGCCTTCCAGACCAAGATTTCCGGTGCGCAGCAGTTCCAGTTCCAGCCTGCTGCAGGTTTGCAGACGACCGTCAGCATCGACAAGGTTGATCTCAAGGGCTTTGACATGGACTTCAATGCCCGCCTGCCGCTGGACATCAACATTTTCGGCGGCTTTGGCTATACCGATGGCGAGATCAAGAACTTTGCCGGCAATCCGCTCAACAATGGCAATGTGGCGCCGGGTGCGTTCAAGACGACCCTGAACCTTGGTATGAGCAAGATCTTCGCCGTGAATGACAATCTGACTTTTGTGCCGCGCGTTGAGATGAATCGCTTCGGTTCGATCTGGTGGGATGTGGACAATGCGCCGGGCACGAAGCGCAAGCCGCTGACGCTCATTAAGGCGCGTATGTCGCTCAAGAGCGGCGATAAATGGGAATTGTCCGCTTATGGCGACAACCTCACGAACAAGAAATATTTTCAGGAAATCGTGCCGTTGCTGCCATTCTACTCCGTCAATTTCCGGGGACCAACCCGGAGCTACGGCGTAGAAGCCCGCGTCAACTTCTAACAATATCAAGGGCGCGGCCATCATGCCGCGCCCTTTTTTATCTGTATGAGGCGGTAAGATGAACCTGGAATGGGAACAGAATTGGCTGGAGCAATTCGACAACCGGCTTGATGAACTGATGGCGAACTATCCCGAGCGCTTTGAATATGAGGACATGAATTTCGGGGTACGGATCGATAATGATCGAGATGCGTTGCGCCGCTGGTTCAAAACCTTTGAAAATACCGATCCCCATGCCTCGCGCCATATTTTCCATGCGACACGCTATCATGGCGATGCCCAAGGCGGCTGTCTGGAATGGACATGGGAAATTGATCACAAGACCGATTTTCTCGGTCTGCCGGCCACAGGCAAGGCGACGGTCGTGCGGGGAATGACGATCCATCAATTTGTCGACGGCAAGATTGTTTTGGAACGTAGCCTTTGGGATACAGCGGCATTGATGCGGCAATTGGGGTTGCAGGCCCCGCAGGAATTGGAGTTTTCATGATGTTTGATTTGGCGGGTAAGGCGGCGATCGTCACTGGCGGCGGTTCGGGTATTGGTGGCGCGATCGCGCAGCGTCTACGGGCGGCTGGCGCGCAGGTCCTGATCGCCGATATTCATGATCATCAGGCTGAGGCGGACGCCTGGGACTGTCAGTTTCGCCTGACAGATTGCAGCAATCCCGATGACGTGCGCGGATTGTGCGATGAGGCGATGGCGCGTTTCGGTCGATTGGATATCATGGTCAACAATGCGGGGGTCGCGTCTGGGGCATTGCTTGCCGATGCCGATCCCGCGCGTTCGGAACGTTTTTGGCGATTGCATATCCTGGGCGTGCAGGCAGGCATTAAAGAGGCGGCCGCGCGGATGACGGCGGGTGGGGCAATCGTCAATATCTCCTCCATCACAGCGGTGCGCGGCTTTTTACAATGGGGCGAATATGCCGCGACCAAGGCGGGGATTATTTCGCTGACCCAAACGGCGGCGGTTGAATATGGCCCTGTCGGCATTCGCGTGAATTGCATCGCGCCGGGCATTATCGATACGCCGCTCGCGATGGCTGAGGCGCCCGATATGGTGGCGCGGAACGCCAATGTGTTCACGCTGCTGGGGCGGATTGGGCGGCCAGAGGAACTGGCGGCGGCGGTTCATTTCATGGCGAGCGACGATGCCAGCTATGTCACCGGTCAGACATTGCTGGTCGATGGCGGCTGGAGCACCGGCACATCGATCAAGGGCATTGAACTGGCATTATCTACCAGTCACTAATCCAACGTGTTGGGCTGCGGCTGCGGCTGCGGCTCCAGCCTTGCCTTGCTCTCGCGCCATTCGCTGGGCCGTTGCCCGGTCCAGCGGACAAAAGCGCGAGAAAAGGCGCTGCTGCTCGAAAAGCCCAGAAAATAGCCAATTTTCTCTGTCGTGAGATCTGGGCGGCGCAGATAATCGAACGCCAATTTTTCTCGTAGCCGGTCGAGCAATTCTTGAAAATTGGTGTTTTCATCGCGCAGGCGACGCAGCAATGTGCGCTCTGTCATGCCGAGAACGCGGGCGGTTTCCTTCTTGCTCGGTTCGCCATTGGGCAATTGGCCGAGCAGCGCATCGCGCACCTTTGACGAGAAGCGATTGTTGAAACGAAAAGCAAGATGCTGTGCCGCCATTTCGTCCAGCAGGCGGGCCAGTTCCTCATTGGCGGATGGCACTTGCTGTTCCAGATCGGCACCAGCGAACAAGATGCTGTTTTCAGGCTCGTCGTAGAGGATCTTACAGCGGAAAATATCTTGATACGCCTGATCATTGGCGGGTTTGCTGTGCTTGAACTTGACTTCGAGCGGGATCACCGGGGCGGTCAATATCCATTCGCACAACATCAGAAAGCCAGCGAGTATCGTGTCCAGCGTCTGATATATCGGTTGGCGCGTGCCGGTATTGAGATCCACCTGCAACAGGTAATTCTCGCCGACGGGGCCGAATGAAACCGACGCCGCATCGGAAATGAGCCGGGCCGAATGGGCAAATCTCTCTGCTGCGCGCTTGAGCGTCGCGCTGCAAGACATGGCATAGCCGACAACATGGAAAGTCGATGGCCGGATATGGCGCGCGACCTTGAGGCCGAAATTTTCGTCCTTGGTTTCCGCTACGGCAGCGATCCACAAATTGGTCAATTGGTCTTGAGAATAGCGATAATCAAGGTCGCCGAGCTTTTCAGGCCGCATGCCAATGCGACGCAGCAATTCTTCATGATCGATGCCCGCATCCTGAAGGGCGCGGACGATTGCAAAAACCCATGCCGAAAGGCCAGTTTGCATGTGATTATCCCTCGCCGCATCCATCATCTTATGTTCGGCTTTTGATGAAGGCCTCCCTGCGGCTTGTCAACGCAACCCATGTCTTGGGGCGGTGGCGAGATACAACAGGTCGGCACTTCATCAATACGCGATGTCAACAGATTATCAGCGGATTTCCTTCACATCATGGGCGTTGATGCTCGCCCGCGTTATAGATGCATGCCCCCTGAAGCCTCGATCACCTGGCCGGTGACCCAAGCGGCATCGGGACCCACAAGCATCGCGATGACCCGTGCCACATCCTCAGGCTGGCCGACCCGCTTAAGGGCAGAAAGGCTTGCCAGCAGCTCGACTGTTGCCGGATCGTTGAACAGATCAGGCGCGAAGTCGGTGATCGTTGCGCCCGGCGTCACGGCGTTTACCGTGATGCCGCGCGCGCCGAGTTCGGCGGCGAGCGAAAGGGTGAAGTGATTGACCGCTGCTTTGCTCATCGCATAGGCGATGCAAGAGGGGTAGGCGACCTGCGCCACCATCGAGGACACATTCACGATGCGACCGCCCTCGCGCAGCCGGGACAGCGCCGCCTTTGTGACGAAGAACGGTCCCTTGCTATTCACCAGCATCTGACGGTCATATATATCCTCATCGGTCTCGGCGAGGGTGGCCATGCTGCCGATGCCGGCATTGTTGATTAAAATATCCAGCCCATCGGCCTGTGCATCGAACGCTGCAAACATATCCTCAATTGCGGCCAGCGAACTGATATCGGCGCACAAAGCGAAGGCATCGCCCCCGGCAGCCTGAATGTCTGCCACCACGGCATCCGCCGCAGCCTTGTCGCTGCGGTAATTCACGGCCACGCGCGCGCCATCGCTGCCGAGGCGCAGCGCAACCGCCCGGCCAATGCCGCGCGAACCACCCGTGACCAGTGCCGTTTTGCCGTGCAGTATCTTTGTCATCTTTTATCCTCTCAATGAACAATTGGTCAGGCGCTTGCGGTGCTGAGCAGCGGTGGCATCAACATTTTCTCATCACCTTTGTTATGCCTGACTTTAGAAGATGCGCCAGCAGTGACAATGCGATAAAATGATAGCCGTCACATAAAGCTGGTTGGTTGTGACCGGCCCCCACTGAGTGG
>DITW01000043.1 GCA_002422945.1 Sphingomonadales bacterium UBA6174
GACCGCGCGGGCAAATATATGGGCCAGCAAGGGGTGACGTTGCCGCGTCTTTGATTAGTCCCTCAAACGCCGGGCGGCGTCATCCGTCGCCTTGGCTTTCCTCTCTATAAGCTCGGGCGGCCGTTCGGCCTTGCGGCACTACGTGCCGTTGGTGTTTCCCACATTCGTCATGCTGAACTTGTTTCAGCATCTTTGGGAGGGGGCGGCGCATGGACCCTGAAACAAGTTCAGGGTGACGAGATGGGGGTGTGGGGCAACAGCTAAGGCCCCACCCAATTACCCCTTGGCGGCAATTTCCAAAGCCGTGGCCAGATCAAGCCGTCCATCATAGAGCGCGCGGCCGGTGATGACGCCTTCGATCCCGTCCTTGGCATGGATCGCGAGCATGTGAATGTCGCTCACACCCGCCACGCCGCCAGAGGCGATGACCGGAATGTCGGTCGAACGCGCCAGATCGACCGTGGCCTCGACGTTGCAGCCCTTGAGCATGCCATCGCGGCCCACATCGGTGAACAGCAAGGCGGCGACGCCTGCGTCCTCAAAGCGATGGGCCATGTCGATGATCGACACGGTCGATACATCCGCCCAGCCCTTGGTCGCGACCATACCATCGCGCGCATCGACGGCGACAACAATGCCGCCGGGGAAGTCGCGGGCGGCTTCGCGCACCAGGTCGGGGTTTTCCAACGCTGCCGTGCCGATGACGACGCGTGATACGCCAAGATCGAACCAGCGTTCAATCGCGGCGCGATCACGGATGCCGCCGCCCAATTGGACATGGCCGGGGAAGGTTTTGACGATGCTTTCGACCGCCTCGGCATTGACCGCGCGGCCCGCGAATGCGCCATCGAGATCGACGCAATGGAGGTGTTGTGCGCCAGCCTGTGCAAACAGCATCGCCTGCGCTGCGGGGTCATCGCCATAGATGGTGGCGCGGTCCATATCGCCTTCGGCAAGGCGCACGACTTGGCCGCCCTTCAGATCAATGGCGGGGAAGATGATGAGGCTCATGGTTGCCACTCCAGAAAACGCTTGAGAAAGGCGAGGCCATAGGCCTGGCTCTTTTCGGGATGGAATTGCGCGCCGATCATATTGTCGCGCCCGATGGCAGCGATGATCGATCCGCCGTGATTGGTCGTGGCCAGCACATGTTGGTCCGGCACGCCCGTCACGGCAAAGCTGTGGAGGAAATAGGCCTCGCCCGGCACGATCAGCGGGTGCGGAGTGGTCGGGACGACATCGTTCCAACCCATATGCGGGACTTTCACTGTTGGGTCGGTCGGTTCGATCAGCTTGACTACGCCATCGATCCAGCCCAGCCCCTTGTGGCTGCCGAGTTCTTCGCCATGATCGGCCATCAACTGCATGCCGACGCAAATGCCGAGGAACGGGCGGGCGTTTTTCAACACCGCCTGTTCAAGCGCCTCGACCATGCCATCAATGCCGGACAGCGCGTTCATGCATGCGCCGAACGCGCCGACGCCGGGCAGGAGGATACGGTCGGCGCTGGCCACCGTTTCGGGATCGGAGGTGACGAGCACCTGTGTCGCACCCGCCGCGAACAGCGCGTTTTCGACCGATTTCAGATTGCCCGCCCCATAATCGACGAGCGCCACCTTATCATGCACGGTCAGAGCATTCCCTTGGTCGAGGGGATGCTATCGGCCTTGCGCGGATCGATTTCGACCGCGACGCGCAGTGCACGGGCAAGCGCCTTGTAGCAGCTTTCGACCACATGGTGATTGTTGCTGCCATAGAGGTTTTCGACGTGCAGCGTGATGCCGGCGGCACCGGCGAAGCTGTGGAACCAATGTTCGATCAGTTCCGTATCCCATGCGCCCAATTGCGGCATGGTCAGATCGACCTTCCACACCAGATATGGCCGCCCGGAAATGTCGAGCGCGACGCGCGTCAGCGTTTCGTCCATCGGGGCATAGCTATGGCCATAACGGGTGATACCCTTGCGGTCACCCAAGGCTTTGCTCAATGCCTCGCCAATGGCGATGCCGGTGTCTTCGGTCGTGTGGTGTTGATCGATGTGGAGATCGCCATTGCAGGTGACCTTGAGGTCGATCAGCGAATGGCGGGACAATTGTTCCAGCATGTGATCGAGAAAGCCGATGCCGGTCGAGACTTCATACACGCCGGTGCCGTCGATGTTGAGTTCGACCCGGATGCTGGTCTCAGAGGTTTCGCGAGTGATAGTGGCGGTGCGCATGGCGTTTCCTATAGCGCGATTGGCGATTTGCGCAATGTTGTGCACGGGTTTTTGGGTTGTCGTTTCAGGAAATGCGGCGACCGGACCAGATCACCCGGCCAATGATGTGGATATCGGCGGCGGCGCAATCGGGCCAGACCGGATAGGCGGGATTGTCGCTGCGGATCGTGAAGCGACCATTTGCCGGGTTGCGGGCGAGGCGTTTGACCACCAAAACATCGTCGCTGCGCAGGACATAGACGCCGTCGCGCGCCCGCTCCGCCGCATCGCCGCGATCGACAAGAATGTCGTCGCCATCGATCAGGGTCGGCACCATGGAATCGCCCTCGACCCGGATCATCGACAATTGGCCCGCGCGCGAGCCGGTGATCTGGCGCAGCCATTCCGGGCGAAAGGCCATATGACCTTGCGCGGCCTCCCCATTGTGTACCGCGCCGGGACCGGCGGACGCGCGGACGTCAAAGCGGGGGACGAGGATCAGGTCATTGGCGGGCTTTGATGGGGTTGGGGTATAGGAATTTTCCTTTGAAGGGGCGGGGCGCTGTGCATCGCCATGAACGAGCCAGCTTTCCGGCACGCCGAAATATTCCGCGAGGAGTCGGCGGTCGGCCTCGTCCAGTTTGCGCGGGGTGCCGCGTTTTATAAATTGTTGGATATACGCAGAATTACGCCCGATTAGCCGTGACATCGCCGCATAATCATCGCCGCGATCACGGATCAGGCGGTCTAATGTATCTCGGACATTCTGCTGTTCCATGATCTCGATATAGCGATAGGAAATATCCTAGACAAGTAGGATTTCGAGAAATAGAATTTTTCCTGTCGAGTATGATTCGCTGTGTTTTGAGCGGGTTGGGAAAGGACGAAGTAAGATGTTGTTGCGTGAGATTGAGCAGTTCCTGCGGCGGGAAAATATGCATGCGTCGCGGCTGGGCCGGATCGTGGTCAAGGACCCGGGATTGGTGCGCGATATGCGCAATGGGCGCGAGCCGCGTGCCGAGACCGTCGCCAAAGTCCGGGCCTTTATGGCTGGGTATCAGGGGGAGACGGTTAATGCGTAATGTTCATGGCCGGGTTGCGGGTGCGGTGATGCGCGCGATGGCGCAGGCGGCGGGGGTGGATGGTCCGGCGCTGATCCTCGATGACGCGGTCGCTACGCCTTGGGCAAGCGTGACCTTTGCAGGGGCGCGGCATGTGTTGGCCGTCACCTTGCATGGCGCGGATGAAGGCGCGGTGAAGGCGGCGGTTGAACGGTTGCTGGCACAATTGCCGGAGATGGAAATTCCATTGGTGGGCGAGATTGTGGCGGATGTGATGGTGGCGCTGGAGGCCCTTGGCGAGGGGCAGGCCGGGTGCTTTGCGGTGCTTAAGGTGGAGGTGCTGACGGTGGAGGATTGAGGGAATTTTATAGCTTAGACAATTGGTTGACGCATTAAATCGAATGGGTATGGTTCAGAAAGAATGATTCGTAGGTTAGCGTAAATGTCAGAGAATATGGAAAGAAGCGATGGTGTGCGGGTTAATATGAAACCCGATGATATTATATGTGTCACCACGCCCTTGGATGCGGAATCGTTCTTCGTGGATGGTATCAAGGGCGTTGCCATATTAAATGACATTGTGCGTATCAGCTTTGTTGAAAATGTGCTGGATACTGAGGAAAAAAAGGAAAATTCAGCTATTAAGGCGCGGCATGTTCTCACCTTGGTGGCGAGCCTTGCCTCATTAGGTGGATTTTTAGAATTACTGAATAAGGTTCATGCTGATATAAAGAGTCAGCAATATGTTAGCTGAACATGCTGAAAGTAATGTGGTAAAGGGTAATTTCTACTGCGCTGATAGCAACTCGCAGGGAAGACCCTATACTGCCAACACCGATTTTGGTGGCGGAGGTGGGAGCGGACCGATGGAGCCTTCAGTGCCCCTTAAAGATTATGTCGATAAAGGCGATGAGGTGACTCTGGCCAGAGCCGAAAAGGTTGTCGGAGATTTATCTATAAAAGTCGGTGAATTGTCCGCTAAAATTGACCTGAAAGTTGGCGAGTTGTCAGCTAAAGTCGATGCTCTTCCAGGTCGTATGCTTTGGATTGCCGCTGGAGGCGTTTTAAGCACTGTGGGCTTGATTGTTACAATCCTAGCATTTGGATTTGATCGGTTCGACGGGGGAACTGCCGCTATGGGGGCATTCTCATCGGAAATTGTCAGCTCTAAAATGCGCGATGAAGAGCAGGCTAAAGCAATGGCCGACATCAGTGCAAAGCTGGATACGCTCGTCAAACAGCCCGAGAAAGAATAATCACAGTTTTTGAAATGCGATGGTGCAAGATGCCTGGCAAACTGGTTCTTGCCTATATCAGCGGGCCGCGTTCTTCCGGCAATTTCCAGTCAATCGGTGCCATATGATGCGCTTCCAGAAAGGCGTTGGTTTTTGAGAAGGGGCGACTGCCGAAAAAGCCATTGTGCGCCGATAAGGGCGACGGATGGGCGGATTTGAGGACGAGGTGCGGGCCGCTTTTGTCGATACTATCCACAAATGCCGCTTTTTTCTGGGCGTAATTGCCCCAGAGGATGAATACGACCGGGTGATCAAGGTCGTTGACCGCGCGGATGATCGCGTCGGTGAATTGTTCCCAGCCCTTGCCCTGATGGGACGCGGCCATGCCCATTTCGACGGTGAGGACGGCGTTCAACAATAAAACGCCCTGCTGCGCCCAATGTTCGAGATGGCCGTGCGATGCGGGCCGGATGCCGAGGTCGGTTGCCAGTTCCTTGTAGATATTCTTCAGCGATGGCGGGAGGCGGGTGCCCATCGGCACGCTGAAGCTCAGGCCATGGGCCTGACCCTCGCCATGATAGGGGTCTTGGCCCAAGATCACGACCCGGACCTTGTCGAGCGGAGTGAGGTTGAGCGCGCGGAACCAGTCGGATTCCGGCGGGAAGATGCTCTTGCCCTGCGTTTGCGCCGACTTGAGGAATGCGCCCAATGCCTGCATTTGCGGGGTGGCAAAGGCGGGGGCCAATACAGCGCGCCAATCGTGGGTGAGCGTGTCAGCCAGAGTCTTGTGTGGCGTCATGGAGAGTGCGGGCAGTTAGAGTTTCAGGCCGAAAGGCACGATGCGGTTGTCCGGATCATGGCCGATGTCGGCGCGGCCGAGATAGGGGATGCCTGCGCGGGCGCACCAATATTTGACCATGTCCTCCGCCTCTTCACCAAAGGGGATGTCGTTTTCCGGAATGTCGCTGACCCGGCCCAGCATGATGCCACTCGCGCGCCGCACATTCGGGCTGGAGGTGATGTGGAACAACGCGCGGTCGATGGCGTAGAGATGTTCCGAGACTTCCTCGATCATCAGCACATGGCCGGTGAAATCGGGTTCGAGCGGGGTGCCGAGCATTTCGCTCAAGATCGCGAGGTTGAATGCGAGATAGGCGGTGCCGGACTGCATTGCCGGATCGGTCGCGCTCGGATCGCCAGAGTTGAGCCAGTTGAGAGCGCGGCGCAACGCCTTGTCGCCGCCGATGCGGGTGATGTCGGCGACCATCGGGCCATGGGCGACATGGCGGAAACCGCGCGCATAAAGGCCACCCAGCAGGAAACCGGCGTCGCTATAGCCAAGCCATGTTTTCTTGCGCGCGGCGAGGCCGAAGCGGTCGATAGCTTGTTCGGCGATGCGGCACGCGCCATAGCCGCCGCGTGCGATCCAGATCGCGTCAATCGCCGGATCGTTCGCCATTTCGACCAAGGCTTCCAAGCGCACCTCATCCGGCCCGGCAAAATGGCCGTGGCTTTCCAAACATTGCGGATGGAATAACAATTCCGGGGCGGATGCGCCGAATGTCTGGCGGGCGAGGCTGGTCGCCTTGACGGCCCATTCCTCTTCCAGCCGACGGCCAGGGGCGATGATGCCGATGCGCCGGGTGGCGGTGGGTGCGTCTGATTTTGTGGTCATGATGGGCTGCGACTTGCTGTTCACGGGAAAAACGTCAATAGCCAGCCTATGGATCAGGACAAAGGCTATTTTTTCTGCGGAATCGGCGGCAGCGGGATGCTGCCCCTTGCGTGCATCATGCAGGGCCGTGGATTTTCCGTGGCGGGATCGGATCGGGCGCTGGACCAAGGGTTGGTCAGCGGCAAATTCGCGTTCCTGCGTGATCGTGGCATCGCGCTGTTTCCACAGGATGGCAGCGGGCTGACGAGCGCCGATCAGATATTGGTGACCTCTGCCGCCGTTGAAGACAGCGTGCCGGATGTGGTGGCGGCGAAAGCCCTTGGTGCACCGATGATGCGCCGGGCGAATTTGCTGGCAGAATTGTTCAATGGATCGAAGATCAGCATCGGCGTGGCTGGGACGAGCGGGAAATCGACCGTCACCGGCATGATCGGCTGGATGCTCTATGCCTTGGGCCAAGACCCGACGGTGATGAATGGCGCGGTGATGAAGAATTTCGTCACGCCCGATATTCCTTTTGCCAGCGCGCTTGTCGGCAAAGGCGATCATTTCGTGGCCGAGGTCGATGAGAGCGATGGCTCGATTGCGCTCTATCGCCCGACGGTGGCGGTGCTGAATAATGTCGCGCTCGATCACAAGAGCATGGAGGAATTGCGCGCGCTGTTTGCGGGCTTCCTTGGCCGCGCGGACAAGGCGGTGGTGAACGCCGATCATGACGAGGTGGCCCTGTTATCCGCCGATTTGCCGCAGGATCATGTGGTGAGTTTCGGCATCGACAATGTGATGGCCAGCCTCAATGCGACTGATGTGGTGGAGCGGCCCGATGGGGTGTCGTTCCGTGTGAATGGCCATGCGGTGCATTTGAAAGTGCCGGGTCGGCATAATGTCGCCAATGCGCTGGCGGCGTTTGGGGCGATTGTGGCGTTGGGTTTGCCGCTTGATCGGGCGGCGGCGGCATTGGGTGATTTTGGCGGGTTGAAGCGGCGGCTGGAATGGGTCGGGACGGCGCAGGGTGTGACCGTCATCGACGATTTTGGGCATAATCCCGATAAGGTGACGGCGACGCTCAATACGCTTCATGCGTTTCCGGGGCGGCTGTTGATCCTGTTTCAGCCGCATGGCTATGGCCCATTAAAGCAAATGGGCGAGGAATTGGCCGCGACCTTTGCGCGGTTGCTCACGGATGCGGATCGGCTGGTCATCCCCGATCCTGTCTATTTCGGCGGCACGGTGGACAAGAGCCGGGGCAGCGACTGGCTGGCGCAGTTGATTGCGGGGCTGGGCAAATCGGCGCGGCATATTCCAGACCGCGAGGCTGCGGGTGCGACGTTGGTGGCGGAGGCACAGCCGGGCGACCGGATCATTGTCATGGGCGCGCGCGATGACCGGCTGTCGGAGCTGGCCGCGCACCTGCTGCAGGAGATAGATGCGCGGGGGTGAGCGTGAAAAGATGGACGTACGGCCACCCAAGTGGCATGGCGACCGCATGATCCTTGCTGACCGAGTCCTGTTCCTTGATGGCGAAGCCATCATTCTCGATAAACCTGCCGGTTTACCGGTAGATCGCCCGCGCGACGGCACATTGTCGCTTGAAAATTTTCTCGAATCGCTGACTTTCGGGTTCAAGCGCTGGCCTGCGGCGGTGCATCGGCTTGACCGCGATACCTCGGGTTGCCTGTTGTTGGCGCGCAATCCCAAGGCGCTGGGGAAATTCGGGCAGGCGTTCGAACAACGGCGCGTGGGTAAGCGTTACCTCGCGGTGGTCGATGGCCAGCCGGAAGGCGATGAAGGCACGATTGATCTGCCGTTGTTCAAGGTCAGTTCCGAGGCCAATGGCTGGCGGATGATTGTCGATGCGCGCGGCAAATCGGCGGTGACGCATTGGAAGGTGCTGGAGCGCAAGGGCGACCGCGCCTTGGTGCAGTTCGAGCCGGAAACGGGCCGCACCCATCAGATCCGCGCCCATGCGGCTTATGGTCTGCATTGCCCGGTGGCGGGCGATCCGGTCTATGCATCGCATAAGCCCGCTACGGGTGAGCCGATGCTGTTGCATTCGGCATGGCTGCGGATCGAACGGGACGGCAAGCCGCCGGTCGAGGCGACTGCGCCCTTGCCCGATAGCTTTGCCAAGGCCGGTTTTTCCATCTGATGACCCAGCGGGGTTCGCCCTTGCCGGAAGATGCGCTGGAAGAAAAATTCCTGGCCGCGACCGGACCGGGCGGGCAAAATGTGAACAAGGTGGCAACGGCGGTGCAACTGCGGCTGGATGTATATGCGCTGCGCCTGCCGCCTGCGGTGTATCAACGCTTGAAAATCGCAGCCGGAAGCCGGTGGACATTGGAGGGCGAGATCGTGCTGGTCGCCCGCAATTCCCGCACGCGCGAGGCCAATCGCCAAGACGCACGGGCCAGAATGCAGGCGCTGGTCGATGCGGCATGGATTGCCCCGGTCAGACGGATTGCGACCAAAGTGGGCCGGGGCGCGAAGGAGCGGCGGCTGGAAGGCAAGGCCAAACGCAGCAATGTGAAGCAGGGGCGCGGGCCGATTCGGCTCGATTAAGCTTGAATCTGCGATCTTAAGTATCGGTAATCTTAATAATTTGCTGTCATCCTGTGAAAATTGGATTATGCAAGATTGGTTGGACGATTCCTTTTTTGAAGGGGTTGGGCTGGCAAAGCCGGGATAATTGCGACTCCTTGTATCAGGGTCGGGTACCGGAATGTGAGGGTAAGCGTGTATCTGTGCGTATGGCGTTGGCGAAACTTTGTGCATGTGCTTGTAGCGGCGCGCTGATCGGTGGCGGCGCGGCACAGGTGGCGCAGCCATCCAAGCCCGCGGGATATGCTGTAGTAAAGCCGCATCATGTTGCGCCGCGCAAGGCGTCTCGTCCGCGCATCTCCATCAAAACACCCCAAATCCATCGGGCCTCGGCACCGAAAAGCTTGGCTGCATCGGCCCCCAATTGTGACGATAGCGTGCCGGGGGGCAAGGGCTAGCTTATGGCTGCGCGTGCCGCCTTGGCGAAATTGTGCGCGTGTGCCTGTAGCGGCGCATTGATGGGCGGCGGCGCGGTGCAGATGGCGCAGCCGCCGAAATCGGCGATATATGCAGTGGCAAAGCCGAAGCTTGCCAAGCCGTATAAGGTCAAGCGCAAGCTTGCGTCTTATACCAAGCCGCAAACGCAGCGGGTGCGTAAATTAAAACGGACCTTGAGCTTTTCCCAAACGCGTTGCGGCGCCGGTAATTATGCCGTTGGCCCGCAAAAGATGGCTGCGATCGACAGCTCGTATTTTTCGTCTCAGTCCCTGATTGGCGAAAATGGCGGCGGGATGGCGCAGGTCATCGGCGGCAGGACGGGCGTTAGCTCGACAAGTAGCGGGGGATTATTGGCGGGCGCTCTCATCGGCGCAGCAGGTGTTTTTGCCCGTGCGGGTGGTATTGTTCCCGCTTCGTCTTCTACCACCAGCGGATCAAGTACGAGCACGTCCTCGACGGGTAGTTCGACGGGTTCGAGCGCATCTTCGACCGGTGGCGCATCGAGCACGAGCACGAGCACGACTTCGACAGGCGGCACAACGAGCGCATCCTCGACGGGTAGTTCGACGGGTTCGACCACATCCTCGACGGGCGGCACGTCGAGCACGAGCACGAGCACGACTTCGACAGGCGGAACGACGAGCGCGTCCTCGACGGGTAGTTCGACGGGTTCGACCACATCCTCGACGGGCGGCACGTCGAGCACGAGCACGACCTCGACAGGCGGCACGACGAGCGCGTCCTCGACGGGTGGTTCGACGAGTTCGAGCACATCTTCGACCGGTGGCACGTCGAGCACGAGTACGAGTTCGACAGGCGGCACAACGAGCGCGTCCTCGACGGGTAGTTCGACGGGGTCGAGCACATCTTCGACCGGTGGTGCGTCGAGCACGAGCACGACTTCGACAGGTGGCGCAACGAGCGCGTCCTCTACGGGTAGTTCGACCGGCTCGACCACATCTTCGACGGGCGGCGCGACAAGTTCGGGTTCTTCTTCATTCGGCGGGTCCTCATCAACTGGTGGCGATGAGGTTGATGTGCCTGCGCCGCCGATGGCATTGTTGTTCGGTATTGCGGCGATGGCGCTGTTGGCGCGGATTCGGTTGGGCAAGCGTGAACGCGCCTCGGGGTGATGTTGGTCCCGTGCCCGCACTGCTTAATCAGATTGCCGCCCGTGTGACGCGTATCGGGAACTTTTTCATTGGCGATAAATATGCGATAGCTTTGCCATGAACCGGATATCGCCTTTTATCGCTGCATGGGCGCTGGCATCTTTGCTGATGCTGGCGGCTTGCGTGGGATCGGGGGAAAAAAGAGAAACGCATCGCGCTGGATCGGGTGGCGGTGAGGTGACGGCGGGGCGCTTGCCGTCCAATTCGCCGCAGACCCGCCAGTGTTTGACGCAATTGCGGCGGCTTGGTGCTGCATTTGAGGCATTGCCCGACCGTCGATTTAACGGGGGCTGCACTGCGTTATCCAGCGTCAAATTATTGGATATTGGCGCGTCATTGGCCAATTTGACCGCTATTACCTGTCCGATGGCAACCAATTTGATCGCGTGGAACCGGTCGGTGGCCCAGCCTGCGGCGCGACGTTTTCTGGGCGCGGATATTGCGCGGATCGATACGATGGGCAGCTATTCCTGCCGACCGGTGAACGGGCAGGCGGGCAATCAATTGTCGGAACATGGCCGGGCCAATGCGATTGATATTGGCGGATTCACGCTGGCCGATGGTCGGCGCATTTCGGTGTTGAACGATTGGAATGGCCGGGACAATCGCGTGCGCCAGTTCCTGCGCGAAGTGCATCAGGGCGCATGCCGCAATTTTCAGATCGTGCTGGGGCCGGATGCCAATCACTGGCATGCGGATCATCTGCATTTCGATATGGGAAAAGGTCCATATTGCCGTTAAGGCGCATCACACGACGGGATGACAAATGCGTATGGGCGGCGGCCAATCGGCCCGGTTCATCTGCCTGTCACGTATATATTATTAGAAGGGCCGTATGACCGAACCGATTTCGACCCCGCCAGAGCGGCTTTTCCCCGATGCCCGCACCGATGTGCAATCCGCCAATCTGGAAACCATCACCCCGCAGACAGCCAGCCCTGCCTATCAATTGGCGTTTCAGGACAAGGATTTCCTGCTGCGTGAGGATCTGCGGCCGGTGCGGTTCCAGCTTGAATTGTTGAAGCCGGAATTGCTGTTGGATGAGGCGGGGATCAAATCGACGCTCGTCTTTTACGGGTCGGCGCGCATCCCTGCGCCGGATCAGGCCGATGGATTGGTAGCGGTTGCGCCCAATCCTGCGGCGCGGGCGATTGCCGAGCGGCTGAAGGCCAATGCGCGTTATTATGATGAGGCGCGGAAATTGGCCTTTATCGCCAGTTCACAAGCACCCCTTGAAAATAATGAACGCCATTATGTGGTCTGTTCGGGTGGCGGGCCGTCGATCATGGAGGCGGCCAATCGCGGTGCGGCGGAGGCGGGGCAGCAAAGCATCGGCCTCAATATCGTATTGGCGCATGAACAGGTGCCCAATAGCTATGTCACGCCGGAACTGAGCTTTCGCTTTCACTATTTCGCGCTGCGCAAGATGCATTTCCTGATGCGCGCGCGGGCGGTGGCGGTGTTCCCCGGCGGTTTCGGCACGCTTGATGAATTGATGGAATTACTGACGCTGGTGCAGACCGGCAAGATGGAGGCGTTGCCGATCGTCTTGTTCGGCAAGGCGTTCTGGGATCGGATCGTCGGCTTTGATGCCTTGGTGGAAGAAGGGGTGATCAGCCCCGATGACCTGAACTTGTTCCGCATGGTCGAAACGGCAGAAGAAGCCTGGGCCTATATCGCGGATTTCTATGCGACGGATGGCGAGAGCCTGGATCAAGGGTATTGACCATATGACGACACGCACCCTGTTCGTGACCCGCTTTTATGAAGACCAGATCGCGGATGCGCGGTTGCTGGAGGAATTGGCGCATAGCTGCCGCATGCTGGCCGAGGATGATCGGGCGGGGCGCGCATGGGCGAAGGAAAATGCCTATCAGGGCTATACGTCTTATGCGTCGCTCAACGATCTGCCGATGCGCGATCCTGTATTTGCGGACCTCAAGCGGAAGATCGATGCCCATGTTCGTCAATTTGCCAGCGACACGCATATGGAATTGCAGGGGCGCAAGCTGAAGCTCGATAGCCTGTGGGTCAATATCCTGAAACCGGGCGGCAGCCATAGCAGCCATATCCACCCGCATAGCGTGGTATCCGGCACGGTCTATGTCGAGGTGCCGCCGGGGGCGGGGCGTTTGAAGCTGGAGGACCCACGGCTGCAATTGATGATGGCCGCGCCGCCGCGTCAGACCGATGCGCCGGAGGAAGAGCGCAGCTTTTTCTATGCCGAGCCGAAGCCGGGGACAATTTTCCTGTGGGAAAGCTGGCTGCGCCATGAAGTGGTCGCAAGCAAGGCCAAGACTGACCGGATCAGCATCAGCTTCAACTATAGCTGAGACGCAAAATGGATCGGCGCGAAGGTTTAGCGCCGCCAGCCAAGATATTGTAATGTGCCGCAGCGCGGGCAGCGCAGCGAACGGGCGAGAATCTTTTCGCCGCATTGGCGACAGATGCGGCTTGCATGTTGATCGAGATAGGGGCGGTCGAATTCACCATAGGCCGCCGGTATCATCAAGGCGATCACCAATGCCAAAGGGCCGGTGAATGCACCGAGCAAAAAGCCATCAAATCCGCTGCGACCCTTGCTACACCAGATGATGACGGCGACGACGCCTGTCGTGATCCAGATGATGTGGAACAAATGCATAATAAGCTATCCACCATGTTTTATGGTGAGAAAGCTATACGGGTTTTCCGAATAACTGAATAGAAAAGCGTAATTTATTTTGCGTGCGGGCAGTATGGCTGTCCATATGAAATTATATATTGCGGTAGGGCGTGTGGCGACACTATGACCTGTTCGGCTTATTTATAAAGAGGAGTTCCATTTTGTCCGGTGAAACCAGCAAGGCGCTTGATCGGCAATTGGGGGCCTTTTCGCATGTCGATAATACCGATCACGAAGATTTCATCGCGCGTCTCGATGAAATGCACGGGTTGGACTCATTCAAGGCATATAAATTAGAGACGTTTCGTCTGATGCGGATCGCCCCCGGCATGGCCGTGGCCGATGTCGGTTGCGGCACGGGGGAAGATGCGCGGGGCTTGAGCAGCTTTATCGGCGAGACGGGACAGGTAACCGGCTTTGATCTGAGCGAGGCGATGATCGCCAGCGCCAAGACGCGCCACGCCGGGGTGAAAGGTCTTGGCTTTCAACAAGCATCGGCGGATGCGCTGGGGATCGCCGATAATAGCCTTGATGCGATTCGCGCCGACCGCGTGTTGATCCATGTCCCCGATCCATCGGCGACGATCGATGAAATGATTCGCGTCACGCGACCGGGCGGGCGGATCGTGATCAGCGAGCCGGATATGCCGGGTTTCTGGGTTGCGAGCGACGATCATGCAACCACCGGCGTGCTGGTTGGCGCTATTGCGAAATCCTGCCGTCATCCGTTTTTACCGCGTGATCTGTGGGCCTTGTTTCGCGACAAGGGGTTGAAGGACCTTGAGATTACGGTGCGCACGATTACGTCGAATGAAATCGGGGCCATTGCCAAGGTGCTTGATTTGCAGGCGGTGATGACGCTGGCGACCCAGGCGGGATTGGTCGCACCGGCCACAGCCGAAGCATGGATGCAGGATGTGATGGAACGGGCGCAGACCGGCAGATTTGTCGGCGCGTTGAGCATCGTCATGATGTCGGGAACGAAATCTTAACCATTTTAAACTTAGGTTAATGGGATGCAAACGCATCTCAAACCTAAGTCGGCCAAAGCATATTCGGCCAAGCTGAAGTCAGATGGATACACCATCGGGTGGAAAACGCTGTCTGCATATGAACTTGCGCTGCGTGCCTTGACGCGTGATCCGGCACCGGCGCTGGATTTCACTTCATTCGCGCGCATTTCTGCGATCAATAGCCGGCAATTGCCGACCGTGCGACAATTGCCGGTCGACAATGGCAGCCTTGGCTATCGATGTTATGAGGCGGCATCGGATGTGTCCGTGATCATGGTCCATGGCTCTGGTGGGTTTGGGGATCAGTTTCACGCAATGGCGCAGCGGATTGCCGAGGCCGGTCTGGCGCGGGTCTATACGGTTAATATGCGCGGCCATGGGCAGTCTTCGGGCGAGCGCGGCCATGCGGTCGACCATCCTCGGCAGTTGCTGGACGATCTCGCGGTATTTGCGCGTTATGTGCGTGATCAGCATCCGACCGGACGGATCGTGCTTGGCGGCCATTCGGCGGGGGGCGGGCTGGTGCTTGGCTTTTCAAGGGATAAGGCGGCATCGCTGATTGACGGCTATGTCCTTTTCGCGCCGTTTCTGGGGCTGGGATCGCCGACGGTGCGCCCGCATTTCGGCGGCTGGGTGCAGGTGCATAAGCCGAAGCTGCGCGAAACCGCGATGGCCAATTTGCTGGGCATCCAGAAATTCAACAATCGCACTGTGCTCGATTTCAATATCGAGGCGTGCTTGTACGACCCGCGATATGTGCGGAGTTGGTCATATAATACGATGCTTGCCTTTGGGCCGGGGCGTTGGCTCCCCAAGGCGAAGCCGATTTCATCCAGATGCCCGGTGCTGCTGGTGGCGGGGGAACGCGATGAGTGTTTCAAGCCATCGACCTATCCCGATGCGATGAAGATTGTGGCGCCGCATGGCGATGTGGCCCTGTTCGATGGCGCTGGCCATTGGGATATTTTGGCCGATCAACGGGTCATTGAACGCATGTTGGACTGGTTGCGTAGCGAAGTAAAAACGAATGTTATTTCACTACAGGGGTTCGCAAACCATGAAGCCGCATAATCACAACTATTGGGTTTCCCATCACGGGGGCGTCTTGGCCGCCATCATTTCGGGCGGCCTGGTGGCTGCCGTCACCGTGGCGCAGCCTGTCATGGCGCAGGGATTTGCGCCGGAAAAGGGCGACCTTGTGGTGCGCGGTGGTCCGAGCATTGCCAAGTTCAACTCGTCCGGCGATTTCAAGATCATGGGTAGCCCGATGGTGGGTGCCGATGTGAAAACCAATACCAATTACACGGGTTCGTTCGAGCTGGATTATTTCCTGTCGCGCCAGTTTTCGGTATCGGTGACCGCCGGTATTCCGCCCGTCAACCATATTTATGGCGCAGGCACGCTGGCGCCGGTCGGTCGCTTGGCGAATGTCCGCTATGGGCTGGGCGCGTTGCTGGGCAAGGTGCATTTTAATGGCGAAGGCCGGGTGCAGCCGTTCATCGGCGCGGGCGTTGGCTATTTCACCGCATTCAAGGTCAAGAATTTCGCAGTGGCCGATCTGAAGGTGGAGGATAGCTTTGGTCCGGCATTGCAGGCCGGGGCAGATGTTATGATTACACCCAAGATCGGGATGCATTTCAGCGTTGCCAAGGCCTTTATGAACACCGATGCGCGGGGCAGTTTCATGACCTTGCCGGTAACGGCGAAGATCACGCTTGATCCGTTGATCGTGCAAAGCGGGCTCGTCTATCGTTTCTGACGATCATGATGGGCGCTGGCATTGGATGTCGAATGATGTGGCCGGCCTATCGTGGGCCTATCGCATGCCGGCATCGCGCCTTATAGGCGGGGCGGACATCATGGAGACTTTATGGCTGATCTATATCTGAAGGCGCTCGAATCCGAACGCAGGCGCTTGTGGGCGGAATGCCGTTTGAAGGGCCTTCCCAGCGATACGCCCGAGCGCCAGCGCATCGCGGAGCTGGATCGGCTGTTGAAAGAGCATAAGGCGAAAAAAGGGGCCTGAACGCCCCAACGTCCCGACACCGCGCCCGAATGAGGGCGCGGTGGGGATATGCATGCGCTGTCGATCCACGATCCGCGCGTTATTCCGCTGGCAATTCTGCCGCGCGAAGATCCTTATTGGCCTGCCGCTTGGCGGCGCGTGCCTGCGCTTTGGCATCGGCATCCGGCTTTAATTGGTGAATGGCCGCGCCGAGGCTGAGTTTGTCGCCGCTGGTCATCGCGCCCTTCAAGGCATCAAATCCGCCGGGAACATTGAGATTTTTCGCGACATGCAAGGCGGATACGCATTGTCCCAGATTTTGAAAGCCGCCACAGGCCGCGGTCAGCCCGCCAGCAGGCAATGCGACCCCGCTGCGTGTCAAGGAACTGGTCAGCGCGTGATCGAGCTTGCTATTGCTCAGCAACGTTGTGGCCGAATGGGCGGATAAAGACGGGCGGGTCGATGCGTCCATGCCATGGCCGCCCATGCCGTGCGAGGTGGAGGGCATATCGCCCATATGGCCATAGCCACCACCCATGCCGCCACCCATGCCACCGCCCATACCGCCACCCATGCCGCCACTACGGCCTTGGCCTAGGCTGGGGGTGGCAGTGAGCAATGCAACCGCGAACATGCCGATGAGATATGATTTTTGCATCATCGCCTCCATATGGCTGTGATCATTATTGGTTCATACAAATGATGCACTGAACCAATTCTGAATTACCATGAAGGCGCACGCCCGTGTGTCCGTGAAAATACGAGGGCGGCGGGCTTCTGTTTGCCCGGTGTCATGTGGCGATGATGTGGGATAAAGGGAAAGCGTGGTGGGCGCGGCAAGGATTGAACTTGCGACCCCTGCGGTGTGAACACAGTGCTCTACCACTGAGCTACGCGCCCACGCTTTCACAGACGAATCCTGATTGCGATTGTGGTTGATCGCGGATGTTGTCTGATTCTTTTGGTGGAGAGCTTTTCAGCATCACCAAAATCACGGGCGGCGTTTGCGTCCGCCGCCCGGATTTGTCAACCCGACTTCGCAAGAAGTCGAATGTTATTTAGTTGACCGCGTCCTTCAGGCCCTTGCCGGGCTTGAACTTCGGCTGGGTCGAAGCGCTGATGTTCATCGGTTCGCCCGTGCGCGGGTTGCGACCGGTCGAAGCCTTGCGCTTGGTCACAGCGAACGTGCCGAAACCAACGAGACGAACTTCGTCACCCTTTTTCAGAGCGCCAGTGATGGCGTCGAAGACACCTTCCACAGCCTTGCCAGCGTCGGTCTTGGTCAAGCCAGTTGCTTCTGCAACCGCGCCGATAAGTTCCTGCTTGTTCATGCCTCCAGAACCCCCTTGTCGTATCATAAATTCCCGGCAGTAGTGCCGTGGCGCATTAAGAGCAGATTGATTCCCCCTGTCAAACCAAAAAGCGTTCAAAAAGCCGTAAAACCACTGGAAATTCGCCATATTTCGGCTGGAGCGAGGTTGGCGACCGACGAAATCAATATAACGCCCGATGAAATCGACCGTTTGAACGCTTGATCGGCTTCGCCAGAGGGGGGACAATGGCCGCTATGGCTGATCTGTTTGTTCCCGATTCCCGACGCGCTTTTGATGGCGATGCTGTAGCGGCAGGACCGCTGGCAGATCGGCTGCGGCCACGCAGTCTGGCGGAAGTGGTCGGGCAAGACCATCTGACCGGGCCTGATGGCACGATCGGGCGCATGGTCGCGGCGGGCAGTCTGTCGTCGCTGATCCTGTGGGGGCCGCCCGGCACTGGCAAGACGACGATTGCGCGCTTGCTGGCGGATGCTGTCGGGATGCGGTTTGAAGCCGTATCGGCGGTATTTTCCGGCGTAGCGGATTTAAAGAAGGTCTTTGCGGCGGCTGCCGAATATCGTCACCTTGGGCGCACGACCTTGTTGTTCGTGGATGAGATACATCGCTTCAACCGCGCCCAGCAGGATGGTTTCCTGCCTTATGTCGAAAATGGCACGATCACCCTTGTCGGCGCGACGACCGAGAATCCAAGCTTTGCGCTGAATGCCGCCTTGTTGAGCCGGGCGCAGGTGTTGATCCTCAAACGCTTGGACGAGGCGGCGCTGGAGCAATTGCTGTATCGCGCCGAGATGCTGGAGCATCGCGCCCTGCCGTTGACGCCGGAGGCGCGCGCCGCGCTGATCAACAGCGCGGATGGCGATGGGCGGTTCCTGCTCAATCAGGCGGAGACCTTATTTGCAGTCGATATCGAGGCCCCGCTCGATCCCCAAGCGCTGGCGGCGCTGCTCCATCGCCGGATGGCGGTCTATGACAAGGACAGGGACGGCCATTATAATCTGATCTCGGCGCTGCATAAGTCGTTGCGCGGGTCGGACCCGCAGGCTGCGCTTTATTGGCTGGCGCGGATGCTGACGGCGGGGGAAGAGCCGCTTTATGTTCTGCGTCGAATCACGCGCTTTGCCTCGGAAGATATCGGCCTCGCTGATCCGCAGGCGCTGGTGCAGTGCTTGGCCGCAAAAGATGCTTATGAGTTTCTCGGCAGCCCGGAAGGCGAATTGGCGATTGTGCAGGCATGTCTCTATTGCGCGACTGCGCCCAAGTCCAATGCCGCCTATGTCGCGCAAAAGGCTGCGTGGAAGGCCGCGCAGGATACCGGCAGCCTCGCGCCGCCCGCCAATATCCTGAACGCCCCGACCAAGCTGATGAAAGACATCGGCTATGGCAAGGACTATGCCTATGATCATGATGTGGAGGGCGGTTTTTCCGGGGCCAATTATTGGCCGGACGGGATGAAGCCCGCCCGCTTTTATAAGCCGGTCGAGCGCGGCTTTGAGGCCCGGATCAGCGAGCGGCTGGCCTATTGGGATAAGAAACGCCGGGAAGGGTAAGGAGGGCTTTGCGGTGCGGCTTTGGCCCTTATTAGGTGGTGGTCATCCTGCGGTTATATCCTCGCCTTTTATCCTTTGTTACCCCCTTTTTCCTTCGCCATCCTGAACTTGTTTCAGGGTCCATCTGCAAGCGCTACATCAGGATGCTGAAACAAGTTCAGCATGACGATTTTTTGGGGAGGGTGACGCAGGAAAAAAGAGGCGACGTAAGAAACTGGCCGAACAGGTCTCCCTGTCCGGCCAGCCCTTGTCTTAATTCCCCATCAAATTCGGGAAAAAGCCTTCATGCGCGGCGCGCAGGTCGGTGAGGGACGCGCCCAATACCTGTTCGCCGCCGGTAATGCCGATATGGATCGCGTTCGGGATGACCACGCCATCCGGCGCCGTCACGACATAGCGACCCTGATCTTCGCCAAAGGCGCGCGCGGTGGTCAGCAGATCGAGCTGTGCGCCGATATTGCCGGCCAGTGCCATTTCCGCGACCGCGACGAGCACGCCGCCATCGGACACGTCATGGACTGCCGTCAACGTGCCATCGAGGATCAAGCCGCGGACGAGATCGCCATGGGCCTTTTCCTTTTCGAGAATGACCGGCGGCGGCGGGCCTTCTTCACGGCCACGGCATTCGCGCAGCCAGATGCTCTGGCCGAGATGTTCGCCATGACCGCCAACCAGCCAGATCGCTTCACCCTCGGCCTTGAACGCGATAGTCGCCGATTTGGACCAGTCGGCAAGCAGGCCGATGCCGCCAATCGCCGGGGTCGGCAGAATGGCACTGCCGCCACCTGTTGCCTTGCTTTCATTATAGAGCGAGACATTGCCCGACACGATCGGGAAGTCGAGCGCGAGACAGGCTTCGGCCATGCCCTCGATGCAGCCGACGAACTGGCCCATGATTTCCGGACGCTGCGGATTGCCGAAGTTCATGCAGTCGGTCGTCGCCAGCGGCTTTGCGCCGACGGCGGTGATGTTGCGCCAGCATTCGGCAATCGCCTGCTTGCCGCCTTCGAATGGATCGGCATAGCAATAGCGCGGGGTGCAATCGGTACTGATCGCCAGCCCCTTTTGCGTGCCATGGACGCGGACGACCGCCGCATCGCCACCCGGGCGCTGCACGGTGTTTGCGCCGACCATGTGATCATATTGTTCCCAGATCCACCGCCGCGAGGCGATGTCAGGCGAGCCCATGACGCGCAGCAGATCGGCGGCGAGGTCCGCGCTTTCGGCCAAGGGCGCGAGCGCGGGCTGCGGCGGGGTTTTCACCCAAGGGCGATCATAACGCGGCGCATCATCGGCTAAGGGCGCGAGCGGGATGTCGCACACGGTTTCGCCGTTGAACTTGAGCACCATATGGCCGGTGTCGGTGACATGGCCGATGACGGCGAAATCGAGCTCCCATTTATGGAAGATCGCCTCGGCCATGGCTTCGCGGCCCGGCTTTAGGACCATCAACATGCGCTCCTGCGATTCGGAGAGCATCATTTCATACGGGGTCATGCCGGTTTCGCGGCACGGTACCATGTTCATATCGAGTTCGATGCCGACGCCGCCCTTGGACGCCATTTCGACCGAGGACGAGGTCAGGCCCGCTGCGCCCATGTCCTGAATCGCGACGATCGCATCGGAGGCCATCAGTTCGAGACAGGCCTCGATCAACAATTTTTCGGTGAAGGGATCACCGACCTGCACCGTCGGGCGCTTGTCTTCCGATTCTTCGGTGAAGTCGGTCGAGGCCATGGTCGCGCCATGAATGCCATCGCGGCCAGTCTTGGAGCCGACATAGACAATCGGATTGCCGATGCCGGAGGCGGCGCAATAAAAAATCTTGTCCGTTTCGGCGATGCCGACGGTCATGGCGTTCACAAGAATATTGCCGTCATAAGCCGGGTGGAAATTCACTTCCCCGCCGACAGTCGGCACGCCGACGCAATTGCCATAGCCGCCGATGCCATGCACGACGCCTGCGATCAGGTGGCGCATTTTGGGATGATCGGGACGGCCAAAGCGCAGGGCGTTGAGATTCGCAATCGGACGCGCACCCATGGTGAACACGTCGCGCAAAATGCCGCCGACGCCGGTCGCCGCACCCTGATAGGGTTCGATATAGGACGGGTGATTGTGGCTTTCCATCTTGAAGATCGCCGCCTGACCGTCGCCAATATCGACGACGCCGGCATTTTCGCCGGGGCCGCAAATCACTTGCGGGCCGGTGGTCGGCAGTTTCTTCAGATGGATGATGGAAGATTTATAGGAGCAATGCTCCGACCACATGACCGAAAATATACCGAGTTCGGTCAGATTCGGTTCGCGGCCGAGCGCGTTCAGGACGCGCGCATATTCTTCCGGGGACAGGCCGTGTTCGGCCACGATTTCAGGCGTGATCTGGGTCATGCGTGCCCCTTTAGCCTCCGCTTTCCGAATCGCCTAGAGGAGAATTGGCGGCGGATCAGTGCAATTTGCCGTGCTGCCCTCCTTCGCGCAAGGCGGCAGAAACACCGTTTTGCAGGCATCACTTGCCGTTTGATATACTATTGGTATAGGGCATCCCCGACCGACGGTCCTATCATGCGGGCGTGGCGGAACTGGTAGACGCGCTGGATTTAGGTTCCAGNNCGAGTCCCTTCGCCCGCACCAGTTTTCGCCCGTGGCGGGGAGGGCCATCCCAAGAGATTTTTTGGAACATAGAGGCTGATAATGTCGATCAAGACTGTTGAAACGCTGAATGAAGGCCTGAAGCGCGCCTATACCGTGACGATCGCCGCGACGGAAATTGAAGCCCGTGTCGAGGCTGAAATCAAGGCCGTCGCGCCGCAGATCAAAATGCCCGGCTTCCGCCCCGGCAAGGTGCCTGCCAATCTCGTGCGCAAGATGCATGGCGAAGCCATCGCCGCTGATGCCCTGCAAAAGTCGGTGCAGGACAGCGTGCAGAAGGTGCTGGCCGATAACAAGCTCCGTCCGGCGATTCAGCCGTCCGTCGAGCTGTCGGAAGGCTATGCTCATGGCCAGGATGCCGAAATCAAGGTTGCGCTTGAAGTGCTGCCTGATGTGCCGGCCCCGGCGATTGAAGGCATTACGCTCGAACGCCTGACGGTCGAAGTGCCGTCGGAAAAGATTGACGAGCAGCTCCAGAACTTCGCCAAGCAGATGAAGAAGTTCGACGATGCCCCGGCTAAGCACAAGGCGAAGACCGGCGATCAGGTCATTGTCGATTTCGTCGGCAAGGTCGATGGCGTTGCCTTTGATGGCGGCACCGGCGAAGGCATGGCGGTGGAACTGGGCTCGGGCAATCTGATCCCGGGCTTTGAAGACCAGCTCGTCGGCGTGAAAATCGGCGACGAAAAAGTTCTGAACGTCACTTTCCCGGACGATTATGGCGCGGCGGAACTCGCTGGCAAGCCGGCGACTTTTGAAGTCAAGGTCACTGCCGTCAAGGTGCCGGTTGAAGCTGCCATCGATGATGATTTTGCCAAGAATCTCGGCCTTGAAAGCCTTGAAAAGCTGCGCGAAATCTTCAAGGGCCAGTTCGAGCAGGAACTGAACGGCCTGACCCGCACCCATATGAAGCGCAAGTTGCTCGATCAGCTGGCTGACCGTCATGATTTCGACGTGCCGCCGACGATGGTTGAAATGGAATTCAACCAGATCTGGCAGCAGCTGGAACATGAAGCCGGCCACGAAGCCGATCCGGAAGCCGCCAAGGCGGAACTGGAAAATGATCGCGACGATTACCTCAAGATCGCTGAACGCCGCGTGCGCCTTGGCCTGTTGCTGTCGGAAATCGGCCAGCAGAACAATGTCGAAGTGAGCCAGCAGGAAATGAGCCGCCTCGTGATGCAGGCTGCCCAGCAGTATAACCCGCAGGATCAGCAGCGTTTCATCCAATATATCCAGCAGGACCCGATGGCGGCTGCCCAGCTGCGCGCCCCGCTGTATGAAGACAAGGTTGTCGACTTCCTGTTCGAAAAGGCCAGCATTTCCGACCGCGCCGTGACGCGTGACGAATTGGAAGCCGCGATCGAAGCCGATTCGGACGTCAAGCCGCACGTGCATGGCCCGAATTGTGGCCATGATCATGGCGACGCGCCGAAGGCGAAGAAGCCCGCCGCCAAAAAGGCTGCTGCTGAACCTGCGGCGGAAGCTGCGGAGCCTGCCAAGAAGCCAGCGGCCAAAAAGGCCAAGGCGGCAGACGCCGAACCGGCTGCTGACGCTGAAAAGCCAGCCGCCAAAAAGCCTGCCGCCAAGAAGGCGCCGGCTAAAAAGGCTGATGCATGATATCTGACGTGATTGGTGGCAGGGGGCGCAGATCGCACTCCCTGCCACCGGTCGCGTTGATATGCGCATGGGCGGTGTTGCTCATGCTGCCGGAAATAATTGCCGGCCCGATTTATGTTGAAAGCGGTGGCTATAATCTTGTCTGGGGCGAGCAGATCGCAGCCCTGATGCGACAAGGTGAATTTTCCCGCGCTGGTTGCCCGAATCATGGGGCGGCTTTGGTAGCCCCAGCTTTTATTTCTATGCGCCGCTTTATTTCCTGACATTGGGACTGGTTAGCCTGTCCGGCGTCAAGCTGGTGGCTGCGATGTCGATCGCTTCGCTGATTTTTCTTGGCCTGTCCGGCCTGACGATGCGGGCATGGCTGGCGGGTTTTGCTTCGCCGCGTATCGCTCTGATCGGTGCTTTTGCCTATATGGCCGCGCCTTATCATCTCCATGACATATACGTCCGTGCAGCGCTGGCCGAGGCATCGGCCTTTGCGATGATCCCGCTGCTCGCGATGTCGATGCGGCGGGTGGCGGCGCGCCAGCCCTATGGCGTGGCGTTATTGGCGCTTGGCTATGCGCTACTGATCCTTGCACATGTGCCGGTCGCCTTGTTGACGACGGTGACATTGATCCCGGCCTATGCGGGATTTTTGTGGGTCGGGGCGGATGCCGGGCGGCGCGGACTAGTCCGTCGGTTGTTGACCGGTGGGGTGGTTGGCCTTGGCCTGAGCGCGGTATTTTTATGGCCTGCTTTGGCGCTCCAGCCCTATATTTCCGTCGATAAATTGTTCGGGTCATTTTTCCAGCCGCAGAATTGGCTGTTGCTGACCGGCAGATATGGGCTGTTTGGTGCGACATTGTTTGATCGCACCTTGGGCGGATTTGCGCTGGCCGCAGGCTGTGCGGTGGTGGCGGTGATGGCATGGCGGGCGGCGGGCAATAGAACACCGGTCAAATTCTGGGCAGGCTATATCTTCATCTGCGTTTTGTTGCTGACCGGCTTGGTGCCGATCTTCTGGGAATTTCCAGCCATCAAACAGGTGCAATTTCCATGGCGGCTTTTTCCGCTGATCGAATTCGCGATGATCACGCTTTTGGCGATGACCGGGCTGAAATTCCCCCGCCTTGCCGGATTGCTGGCGGTGCAATTGCTGATCATCGGCGCTTTGGTTTTTCTGTTCATGGCGGGTGCAGTGGTGGGGCAGGCGTTTTTCAAAGGACCGGAGATGCGGGCCTATTATCGTCATCATCTGTTCGATGCGCCGGAATATCTGCCGCCGGGCTATCCCTTGGGGGTAGATGAATATGGTCGGCCCGTATCGGATATGATCGACCTGCCCAAGATGCCGCTGGCGGTTATTGGCCAAGGTCGCGTGTCGGAGGTCCGCAATTTCCGGGATGGTGCGATGGAGGTAATTGTCACCGCAGATGCGCCGACCGACTTGATCGCGCGGCGATTCTTCTTTCCGCATTGGCGGGTGAGGGAATTGGGGGCGCGCACGCCCGCTGCCGTCCCTGTGGCGGTGGAGCGCGGGCCGCAGGGTCTGGTGCGTTGGCAGGTGTCCGCAGGGGTGCATCATTATCGGCTGGAACGGGGCTGGGCGCCGTTTGAACAGGCAGGCTTGGTGATTTCGGCGATTTCCTGCTTGCTCTTATGGCTGGTCTCGCGCATCGACCGTGCAGGCAAGAACCGAATATTGCATGGGTAATGCTTAGATGACCAAAGGGCATTTCATGACCGCCAAGACATCATCATCGCCACGCGTGGCGGTGGTCCTGCCCTGTTATAATGAAGAAGCGGCGATTGGGCGGACGGTCGCCGATTTCCGCGCGGCGCTGCCGGATGCGGCGATTTATGTCTATGACAATAACAGCCGGGATCGTACGGTCGAGGTCGCGAAAGCCGCCGGGGCGATTGTGCGGAGTGAACGCGGGCAGGGCAAGGGCCATGTCGTGCGCCGGATGTTTGCCGATGTCGATGCCGATATTTATGTGATGGCCGATGGCGATGCGACCTATGACGCCGCCGCCGCGCCGCGCTTGATTGCCCGATTATTGGATGAGCAATTGGATATGGTCGTCGGCGCGCGCGAGAGCGAGGTGCAGGCCGCCTATCGTCGTGGGCATCGGCTCGGCAATGCGATGCTGACAGGGATTTTGACCCAATTATTCGGTCGGTCGTTCAGCGACATTCTGTCGGGCTATCGCGTGTTTTCCCGTCGCTTCGTCAAATCCTTCCCAGTCCTGTCGCAAGGGTTCGAGATCGAAACCGAGATCAGCGTGCATTCGCTGGAATTGCGGATGCCGGTGGCGGAAGAAGTGACGGCTTATGGCGCGCGCCCGGCAGGGTCGGAGTCGAAACTGTCGACCTATCGCGATGGCTGGCGCATCCTGAAAACGATCCTCAACCTGTTCCGGCTGGAAAAGCCGATCCTGTTTTTCGGGCTGATCGGGCTGGCGCTGTTGTTGTTGGCGATTGGCTTTGCGGTGCCGATCGTGCTGACCTATCTCGACACCGGCCTTGTCCCGCGCCTGCCAACGGCGTTGTTGTCGACAGGCCTGGTGATTTTGGCGACGTTGAGTTTCATGACCGGGTTGATCCTCGATACGGTCGTGCGCGGACGGCGTGAAGTGCGTCGCCTTTTCTATCTCGCTTATCCGGCCCCCGGCACGGATTGAACGAACATGCTGCTGCATCCACTTGCGTTTGTGCAGGTGGGTGACCATAACATGAGATGATCCGTCGCTTTTTCTCCCTTTCCGGGAATTCAGGCCAGCAAGGAAAATAAAACCCATGAATCCGATTGATGCTCTTGTCCCGATCGTCATTGAACAGTCCGCCCGGGGCGAACGCAGTTTCGATATTTTCTCCCGCCTGCTGCGTGAACGGATCATCTTCGTCAGCGGTGGCGTGGAAGACCAGATGGCGTCCGTCATCGTGGCCCAGTTGCTGTTCCTTGAATCGGAAAATCCGAAAAAGGACATCTGGATGTATATCAATTCGCCGGGTGGCGTGGTGACCGCGGGCATGGCGATCCATGATACCATGCAATATATCCGCCCGAAGGTCGGCACCGTGTGCATTGGTCAGGCGGCTTCGATGGGTAGCTTCCTGCTCGCAGCAGGTGAACCGGGGATGCGGATTGCGATGACCAATTCGCGCATCATGATCCACCAGCCTTCGGGCGGCGCACAGGGTCAGGCGACCGACATCGCGATTCAGGCGCAGGAAATTCTCCGCATCCGCGCCAGCATGAATTCGCTCTATTCGAAATACACCGGCAAGGACATCGACACGATTGAGAAGGCGATGGAACGCGACAATTTCATGACCGCCGAAGAAGCCAAGAGCTTCGGCCTGATCGATCAGGTATTCGACCGTCGCCCGGTGAGCGGCGAGGACGAAAAGTCGGCCTAAGCCGTTGCCCCCAATACGCCGCACGCCAAGGCCATCAACAGCCCGGCGAAGCGATTAGACCGAAAACGGGCGAGGGCATTCTCGCCCGTTTTTGCGTCTGTGCGACTGGTTTCAAGCGTCAGCGCCTGCCACGCCAGATGTGATACAACCGGCAGCAATGGCAGCAGCGCAATCGCCTGTGGCCGCATCTGCCAAAAGGCGATGGCCCAGGATAGAATCGCCACCGCATAGAAACCACCGATCCCGACCCGGGCATGGTCGCCCATCCGCAGCGCCGAAGATCGGATGCCGACCAGCGCGTCGTCCTCGCGATCCTGCAAGGCGTAGATCGTGTCATAGCCGATCACCCACGCAATCGCGCCGCCATACAGCCACAGCATCGTCGGGTGGATTGTCCCCGTCACCGCGACCCAACCGGTCGGCAAGGCCCATGCAAAGACAAGGCCGAGCCATGCCTGCGGCCACCATGTGATCCGCTTCATGAACGGATAGCCCGCGACAAGGCCAAGGCTGGCGAGGGCGACGAGTTGTGCTTCCCAGCGTAATTGCACCAGCACGACAAGGCCGATGGCGCACAGGATCAGCAGCCACGCCCATGCGGCTTTTAAACTGACCCGACCGGAAGCGACCGGGCGGGCGCGGGTGCGGGCCACCATCCGATCAAGATCGCGGTCGACAATGTCATTATAGACACAGCCCGCGCCGCGCATCGCCCATGATCCGAGCGCGAACCACAGCAGCAACGGCCAATGCGATTTGCCCCCGCCTGCGAGCAGGATCGCCCATGCGCCAGGCCAATAGAGCAGCCAACTCCCAATCGGCCGGTCGATCCGCGCCAATTGGATATAGGGTCGCCACGCGGCAGGCAGCAGGCCGAGCAGGCCATGATACTGCGTGTCGGGCACGATCAAGGGTTCATCTGCGGCTATTGTCATGATAAGCGCCTCTTTATGCCCGCAACGCCCGCCTGGCCACCTCAATCGACACCACGCCTGTTCACCAGTGAAATGCTGGTCGAAGGGGGCAGCATCCGTATCGACGGCCCACAGGCGCATTATCTGGTCACGGTGATGCGGACCAAGATCGGCGACCCGGTCAAATTATGCGATAATGTTTCGGGCGAATGGCTCGGCGTTGCGGAAGCGGTCGGCAAGCGCGATCTGGTGCTGCGGGTGGAGCGATTGCTGCGGGCGCGGGAGATCGTGCCGGACCTGTGGCTGTGCTTTGCCCCCATCAAAAAGGGACGGATTGAGTTTTTGCTCGAAAAGGCGTGCGAACTCGGCGCGGCGCGGCTGGTGCCGGTGCTGACCCGGCGTTGTGTGGTCGATAAGGTCAATCATGAACGCGCGATGGCGCAACTGACCGAGGCGGCGGAACAATGCAGCCGCACGGCCCTGCCTGACCTAGCCGAAGTGGTGAAATTGCCGCAATTGTTGCGGGCATGGCCGGATGACCGCGTGTTGTTTTTCGCGGATGAAACCGGGGGCGAAGCTTTTGCCGAGGCGGCGAAGGCGCGTCGCGGTCAGCCTGTAGCGATCCTGATTGGCCCGGAAGGGGGTTTTGACCCGGAAGAGCGCGAAGCGATTCGCGCTTTGCCACAGGCGGTGGGCGTTGGTCTGGGGCCGCGTATCTTACGGGCAGAAACAGCGGCGGCCGCGGCTTTGTCCGTCTGGATGGCGGCGGCGGGGGATTGGTAATTCTTCGTAATATTGCTTTGCGAGCACCGTATTAGATGGGTAAAGCACTGCCCCATGAGCACGAAAACAGAATCCGCCGGAGAGGAACCGATGATCGACAGCCGGGATGACCTGCTGTCCGTCTTTGCCAAGGGCGAAAAGCCTTCTGCGCGCTGGCGTATCGGGACCGAGCATGAGAAATTCGTCTATCGCACCGCCGATCATCGCGCACCGAGCTATGACGAAAAGGGCGGGATTCGCGATCTGTTGATGGCGATGACGCGCTTTGGCTGGGAACCGGTGATGGAGGGTGACAATGTCATCGCGCTCACCGGCGCGGATGGGGCGATCAGCCTTGAACCGGCGGGCCAGTTGGAACTGTCGGGCGCGCCGCTCGAAAATCTGCACCAGACCTGCGCCGAAACCGGGCGGCATTTGCGGCAAGTAAAGGAAATCGGCGCGGAAATGGGGTTGGGCTTCCTCGGCCTTGGCATGTGGCCGGACAAGACCCGCGCCGAATTGCCGATCATGCCCAAGGGCCGTTACGACATCATGCTCCGCCATATGCCGCGCGTCGGCAATCTTGGCCTTGATATGATGCTGCGGACCTGCACGATTCAGACCAATCTCGATTATGCGTCCGAATCCGATATGGTGCAGAAATTCCGGGTCAGTCTGGCGCTGCAACCGCTGGCGACCGCGCTGTTCGCCAATTCGCCCTTCACCGAGGGCAAGCCGAACGGCAAACTCTCCTATCGCAGCCATATCTGGACCGATACCGATCCTCATCGCACCGGTATGCTGCCGTTCGTGTTTGAAGATGGCTTTGGCTATGAACGTTATGCCGATTACATGCTCGATGTGCCGATGTACTTTGTTTATCGCGACGGCAAATATATCGATGCGGCGGGCCAGTCTTTCCGCGATTTTCTGAAGGGCGAACTGCCCGCCTACAAGGGCCAGAAACCGCATATCGGGGATTGGAACGACCATCTCTCCACCGCCTTTCCCGAAGTGCGGTTGAAGAGCTTCCTCGAAATGCGCGGGGCCGATGGGGGTCGGTGGAACCGCATTTGCGCACTGCCCGCATTCTGGGTGGGGCTGTTGTATGATCAGACCGCGCTTGATGCCGCATGGGATGTGGTCAAGGGCTGGAGCATCGCCGACCATCACCGCATCCGCGCCGAGGTGCCGACCTTGGGCCTTAAAACCCTCGCCCCGGATGGCCGGACGTTCCAGCAATTGGGGCGTGCAATTCTCGACATTGCGCGGGCGGGCCTGACGGCGCGGGGGCAGGTCAATGCGCTGGGGGAAAATGAAGCGTCATTCCTCAACCCGCTCGATGAGATTATCGACAGCGGCAAGACCAAGGCGGAATTGCTGCTGGAGCGCTATCATGGCGATTGGCAGGGCGATGTCCGCCATGTCTATGAGGAAATGAGTTTTTAAGGGGGGATGTGGCGCAGCCTTGCGGAGGCTGTGCTGCCGTTTGGTTTTTCCAACATTCGTCATCCTGAACTTGGTTCAGGATCTGTCTCAGGCGCGGTGATAGATGCTGAAACAAGTTCGGCATGACGAGAGAGAAAGAAGAGTTTTACCCCGCCAGCACCCTTTGGAAAGCCGCCATCCATGCAGGCGGTTGACGTTGGGGGCGGCCATCAAGGGTGATGAATGCCGCCGTCACCTCGGCGCGGGTGAGCTGTTCGTCACCGCGCCAGATCGCCTGATGGATTTTGCAGCTCGCGTTTTTTAACTGCGTCACTGATGATTTGACGATCAGATCGTCATCCAGTCGCGCCGGGCGGATATAGCGCAGCGCGATGTCCGCGACCGTATAGACGCCTTGGCCAGTGTCGATGGCCGCGCGTTGATCGATGCCGATCACGCGCAGCATGTCGGAACGCCCGCGCTCCATGAAACGCAGGTAATTGGCGTGATAGACGATGCCGGATACGTCCGTGTCTTCATAATAGACGCGCACCGGGAAATGATGGACTTGGCCGATAAACACGCCCGATGCCGGGCTGGGCAGGATCGGTTCACTCATCGAACAGGCTGTCTTGCACATTGATGTCGCTCGGCGGATTGAGGCCGAGATGTTTCCACCCCCGCGCGTTCAGCATCCGTCCCCGCGCAGTGCGGGCGATCAGGCCAAGCTGGATCAGATAGGGCTCGATCACCTCTTCCACCGTGTCGCGCGGTTCGGACAGGCCCGCCGCCAGCGTTTCCACCCCGACCGGCCCGCCGCGATAAATATCTGCGATCATCATCAAATAGCGCCGGTCCATCGCATCAAGGCCAAGCGCATCGACCTCCAGCCGATTGAGCGAGGCATCGGCGATTTGCGCGGTGACCACCGTCTCACCCGCGACATTGGCGAAGTCGCGCACCCGGCGCAGCAGCCGTCCGGCGATGCGCGGCGTGCCGCGTGCGCGCCGCGCCACTTCGCGCGCGCCATCATCGGCAATGCCGAGATCGAGCAGCCCGGCAGCACGGCGTACGACCTGTTCCAGTTCATCGACAGTGTAGAATTGCAGCCGCACCGGGATGCCGAAACGGTCGCGCAATGGGGTGGTGAGCAGGCCTTGGCGCGTGGTCGCGCCGACAAGGGTGAATTTCGGCAGGTCGATCCGCACCGAACGAGCCGACGGCCCTTCGCCGATCATCAGATCGAGCGCCCGGTCTTCCATCGCGGGGTAGAGGACTTCCTCCACCGCCGGATTGAGCCGGTGAATTTCATCGATGAACAGTACATCGCCATCTTCGAGATTGGTCAGCAGTGCCGCGAGATCGCCGGATTTCGCGATGACCGGCCCGGAGGTGGCGCGAAAGCCCACGCCCATTTCGCGGGCGATGATCTGGGCGAGCGTCGTCTTGCCAAGGCCGGGCGGCCCAAAGAACAGCACATGGTCCAGCGCATCGCCGCGCCCGCGCGCGGCTTCGATAAACACGCGAAGATTTTCCCGCGCGGCCTTTTGCCCGACGAACTCATCGAGAGATTTCGGACGCAGCGCGGCGTCCACATCTTCCGGGCGGCGATTGGCGGTGAGGAGGCGGTCGTCGGTCATCGTGAGGCCTTTTTCAGCGCGAGGCGCACCAGCGCATCAAGGCTGGCACTATCGCCGAGTTCATCCTGCGCGGCCTGCACCGCAGTGGCGGCGTCATTCGGCTTGAACCCGAGATTGGCGAGCGCCGAGACGGCATCTGCCGCATGGCTGCCTTTTGGCACGGGCGCGCTGCCCGATGCGCCGGGGCCAAGCAAAGCGAGCGACCCGACCTTGTCCTTCAATTCGCGCACGATGCGTTCCGCGAGCTTCGGGCCAACGCCATTGGCGCGGGCGACCATCGCCTTGTCCTGTGCGCCGATGGCGCGGACCAGTTCATCCGGCGCGAGCGCGGTCAGGATGTTCAACGCGACCTTGCCGCCGACGCCCTGCACGCTGGTGAGCAAGCGGAACCAGTCGCGTTCGGCGGCCGAGCCAAAACCGAACAGGGTGATCGCATCCTCGCGCACCTGCATATCGGTGAGGAGCAGCACCTCGTTGCCGACCTCGCCAATCGCGCTGAGCGTGCGTCCCGACAGCAGCACGAGATAGCCGACGCCGTTTACGTCGATTACCCCATGGTCCGTCCCTGTTTCGGCGAGTACGCCCTTGAGCCTTGCAATCATGTTGTACGGGTTAGAGGGTGAAGGGGGGGCAGGGCAAGGGGAAGATCAGTCCTTGAACACCACGGTGCGATTGCCGTTCAGCAGCACCCGGTCTTCGAGATGATGCAACACGGCGGTGGACAGCACGCGGCGTTCGATGTCGCGGCCCTTGCGGACGAGATCGTCCGGACTGTCGGCATGGCTGATCGCTTCGACATCCTGATGGATGATCGGGCCTTCNNACATAATGGGCGGTCGCGCCGATCATCTTGACCCCGCGTTCGAACGCCTGATGATAGGGCTTGGCCCCTTTGAAACCGGGTAGGAAACTGTGATGAATATTGATGCAGCGCCCGCGCAAATCGCGCACGAAATGATCCGAGAGGATCTGCATATAGCGCG
>DITW01000045.1 GCA_002422945.1 Sphingomonadales bacterium UBA6174
CGCAGGTCGCGCAGGCCGAAACGCCCTTGCCGCGCAGCAGGGTTTCGCTTTCGATGCCAAGCCATTTGGCCTGCGCCCCGGTCGCGATCACCAAGGTGTCACCTTCATAAATCGTGCCACCATCGCCGATCAGCTTGAATGGGCGGCTCGACAGATCGACGCTGGCGATATGATCATACATCATCCGCGCGCCGATATGTTCAGCCTGCGCCTGCATTTCCTGCATCAACCACGGGCCTTGAATCACCTCGCGAAAACCGGGGTAATTTTCCACTTCGGTGGTGGTGGTGAGCTGCCCGCCCGGCTGAATGCCCTGCACGACAATGGGGTTCATCCCGGCGCGCGCGCCATAAATGGCGGCAGACAGGCCCGCAGGACCGGAACCGAGGATCAGCATTTTGGTATGATGGACTTCAGCCACGGGGAATCTTTCTATGCTTGGCGATATGATCTGCCAGATAAGCCGCGCTATATCCCCTTGCAAGTCGCAATGCAGCCGCGCTGGCGCTTATCCGCAGACTCTAAAAACGGATAGCCGCCCCCAATCGCACATCGCGACCCGCCATCGGGGCATCGTCCTTCAACAGGCTGGCATGATGCCGCGCCGTCACATAGAACAGATTATTGACCGACAGCCGCAGACTCAGCGGCGCATCCGTCCCCCATGGCCGCCAAGTCGACGACAGGTTGACGAGCGTGAAATTCGGTGTTGCCGTCTCTACCGGGGCAAGGCGGTTGGCTGCGGTGACATGCTCCACCTCCGCCCGAAGGTCGAGTTTGTCCGACTGCGCCTCCACGCCGCCCAGCACGCGCAATGGCGGAATCTGCGGCGCAGGCCCGTAATGTGCGACCGTCGCCCGCACATAATCCGCCATGACGTCAGTCGACAGCGCAAATCCGTGATAGATACCAAGCTGCTGCTTCAACTCGACTTCAAAACCTTTATGCACCGCGCGGCCTTGCATCATCTGATAAGCGGGCAGGTCATCGACAATTTCACCGGTCGGGGCCTGATACACAAAATTGCGATAGCGATTGTAATAGGCCGACACATCGATCGTCAGCCCTGCCAAGCGCCCACGCAGGGTCAATTCCGCGCCGTTGCTCTGCTCCTTGGCAAGATTGGGATTGCCACGCTCAAAGGCCAGTGTTCCGGCATGGGGACCGTTGGAGAATAGCTCCTCCGCATTGGGGGCGCGCTCCGCATGGGTCAGGCTGACGCCAAAGCGCCAATCGTCGATCAATTCATAAGAGGCACCGGCCGATCCGCTATAGGCTGTAAAGTGCCGCGACATTGCGGATGTCGCAAGGTCCATGTCCGCACTTGCCCGCGCGACATTGCGCTCCACCCGTGCGCCCGCCTCTGCCTTGAACCGTCCGAAATCGAATTGCTGAAGGGTGAACAGGCTGATTTGATCGGTCTGGCTGGGCGGCAGGAACTTTTCCGCGCCGACCGCTTCGAATTCGCGGTTGAAAAATTGTGCGCCGCTCGATCCGCTCCATCCGCCACGGGTCGCCTGCACCGCATCGAACCGGACTTCCATGCCCTTGTTGAAAAACTGCGTGCCGATCCCGCCGTCAGGCTCCAATTCCGCATGACGATAATCGGCATAGCCCGCCCGCAATTTCAACCGATCGATCCACGACCCGCCCGCGACGATTTCCGCACGGAAATCCGCCCTATATTGGCGCATATCAATGCGCACATCGCCCTCTGGCGCCGTGCCCATACTGGTTTGAAGCCGATTGGGGATACCATAAAGACTGTCATGCCGCGCCAGCGACACGCCGATATTGCTGCCATTCGCATCGATATACGCAAGGCCCGCGCCAACATCCCATGTCTTAACAGCGCTATTGCCAAGCTTGCCGCGCAATCGCGCATTGGCCTGCACAGATGGATCATTTACCGCTGTCGCCTCGGCCCTGCGCGGCGCGCTCAAAATATAGCCGCCCGTTTTCAGGTCATTGGCTTTCAACCAACTGCCGTCGATATGGGCAACCCAGCCGCCACCCAGACCACCGGTCAACGCACCACCCACCGTGCGTTCATCCGCCGCGCTGCCATAGCCAAGATCACCCTCGGCATGCAGAGCCTCGTATGGCACGCGGCGCGGGATGCGATTGTCGATAACATTGACCACGCCGCCAATGGCCGAGGAGCCGTATAACAGCGCCGTCGGCCCGCGCACGACCTCGATCCGTTCGGCGGTCATCGGGTTGATCGACACCGCATGATCCGCACTGCTGGCCGAGGCATCGAACGACCCGACGCCATCCGTCAAAATCCGCAGCCGATCCCCGCCAAGGCCACGCAACACCGGTCGCGCCGCCGCAGGGCCAAAGCCGCTGCTCGATGCACCGGGCAGGCCTGCTAGCGTATCCCCAAGGCTGGGGCGACGGGCATCGGTGAGCTTGGTCCCGGAGATGGTCGCGACCCCGGCCAGCAGATCCGCCTTACCGCGCGACATGGCGGTAACGATGATATCAGCTGCGGGCTGTTCTTCATGCTTGGCGGGAGCTTCTGCCCGTGCAGGCATTACGAGACTAGCACCCATCATCAACAGGCTTGATGACAGGAGGCACGAAAGTGAGCATTTGCGGTCTATCGTCATGCCCTGTCATTTAATGTTATAATATATCATGTCAAGCAGTGCGCGCCATCAGTAGCGATTGACGCCCTTCATGATCACGGGTTACCCAGCCCCATGATCACGCTGCTGTTGCTCTCGCTCTCGAATATTTTCATGACCACCGCATGGTATTGGCATTTGAAGGGCGGCAATCTCAACCGACCGATTATCTTGGTAATCCTGATCAGTTGGTCGATCGCGCTGATCGAATATAGCCTTGCGGTCCCGGCGAACCGGATCGGCTTTCAATCCGGCTGGTCAGCAGGACAGCTCAAAATCACGCAAGAGGCCATCGCGCTGATTATCTTTGGCGTGTTCATGGTGGCGTTTTTGGGCGAACCGCTGCACTGGCGACACATGGCGGCCTTTGGCTGCATCATGGCCGCCGTCGCCTTTATGTTCGTCGGTAAATAATCAGGCTGAAGTTACTGAACCCGCGCTATTCACGCGCAATGCCTTCAACACTGCATCGATAATGCCATTGGCGTTCAACCCGGCATCTTCATATTGCTTGTGCGGCGATTCATGGTCCTGAAACACATCCGGCAGGCGCAATGTCCTGAGCTTCAACCCTGCGTCGATCAGCCCCTCATCCGATGCCATGGTCAGCACATGCGCGCCAAGACCGCCAATCGAACCCTCTTCGACCGTCACCGCCACTTCATGGCTGGTGAGCAAGCGGCGAATGAGATCGACATCCAGCGGCTTGGCAAAGCGTAGATCGGCGACCGTCGTCGACAATCCTCGCGATTCCAATGCATCCGCCGCCTTCAACGCCTCTTCAAGCCTGGTGCCAAGCGATAAGATCGCCACTTTCTTGCCCTGACGAACAATCCGGCCCTTGCCGATTTCAAGCTGCAACGGCGCATCTGGTAGCGCAACGCCAGTACCATTGCCGCGCGGATACCGCACAGCAATCGGTCCGGCATCATATAGGGCGCAGGTATGGACCATATGGACCAACTCCGCCTCATCCGAAGCCGCCATCACCACCATATTCGGCAATGACGCGAGATAGGTGATGTCGAACGACCCGGCATGGGTGCAGCCATCGGCGCCGACCAGCCCTGCTCGGTCGATGCCAAAGCGCACCGGCAAATTCTGGATCGCGACATCATGCACGACCTGATCATAGGCACGCTGAAGAAAGGTCGAATAAATCGCGCAGAACGGGCGATAGCCTTGCGCCGCCATCCCTGCCGCAAAGGTCACGGCATGTTGTTCGGCAATACCGACATCGAAGCAACGATCAGGATAGGCCTCGGCAAATTTATCAAGGCCCGTGCCAGAGGGCATGGCGGCGGTAATCGCCACGATCTTGTCGTCGCGCGCGGCCTCGGCCATCAGGGCCTTGGCAAAGACCCCGGTATAGCTTGGCGGGCCGGAGGGCGCTTTCGCCTGCTCGCCGGTCACCACATCGAATTTCTGGACGCCGTGATATTTGTCCTCGGCGGCTTCCGCAGGGGCATAGCCCTTGCCCTTTTGCGTCACGACATGGATCAGGCACGGCCCTTCCGAGGCATCGCGGACATTTTCGAGCACCGGAATCAGCTGATCGAGATTATGGCCATCGACCGGCCCGACATAATAAAAGCCGAGTTCCTCGAACAATGTCCCGCCCATCGCCATGCCACGGGCAAATTCGTCGGTCTTGCGTGCCGCATCATGCAAGGGCTTGGGCAGATGCCGCACCAGCCGCCGCGCCATTTCACGCACGCTCAAAAATGGGCGCGACGATACCAACCGCGCGAGATAGGCCGAAAAACCGCCGACCGGCGGAGCAATCGACATGTCATTGTCATTGAGAATAACGATCAGGCGATTGCCGGCATCGCCTGCATTGTTCATTGCCTCATAGGCCATGCCTGCCGACATCGCGCCATCGCCGATTACCGCGATGCCGCGCCCCGGCTTGCCCGCCAGCTTATTGGCAATCGCGAAGCCAAGGGCCGCGGAAATCGAGGTCGAGCTATGGGCCGCACCGAACGGATCATATTCGCTTTCCGACCTTTTGGTAAAGCCGGACAGCCCGCCCGCCTGACGCAGCGTCCTGATCCGGTCGCGTCGTCCGGTCAGGATTTTATGCGGATAGCATTGATGGCCGACATCCCAGATCAACCGATCTTCGGGCGTATTGAACACATAATGGATGGCGGTCGTCAGTTCGACCACGCCCAGCCCTGCGCCCAGATGACCGCCAGTGACAGACACCGCCGCAATCGTCTCCGCCCGCAATTCATCGGCCAATTGGCGCAACTGATCGGGGCGCAACTGCCGCAGATCGGACGGCACATTGACGGTATCAAGCAAGGGGGTCTGGGACAATTGGGTCATTGGGGCGTCGTTTAGCCATTTAGGATCGGACTGTCTAACCGGATCGCATGTGCCTATACCAAAAACAACACAGACCTAAGTCCATATCGGGCAATAATCCTATGCGCTGTCAGGAAATATCAGCGGGTGGCGCAGTCGCCACATTTGCCCTTGACCTCGATTACCGGGCGAACCGACGAAAAACCGGCATCATTAGCGGCAGCCCGCAGCCGACGCGACAGATTGTCATCATCGATATGGATTGCCTTGCCGCAATCGTCGCACACGAGGAAAATACAATCATGGGCGCACCCCGGATGGCTGTTGACCACATAGGCGTTGGCGCTTTCAATCCGACGGACGATATTATTCGCCACGAACAGGTCGAGAATACGATATATGCTGTTCGCAGCGACCCGTCGGCCTTCGCTCTTCGACAGGGACTCGGCGATATCATAAGCCGATACCGGGCGTTCAAAACTGCTGATTGCCTCAAACACGCGCGCGCGCATCGGGGTCCACTGCTCATTCGCCTGCTCCAGCGTATGCTGCGCAAGGTCGGGTAATGGCATTTCCTCGTGCCGATGATGATGGGCAATAGTGTCGGTCATCGGTGAAATGTAGTGGACCGTGCGACAAGGCGCAACCGTGACACTGATTAGGCGGACGAAGCCCTTAGCAAAGGATCAAATGGACGCCCGACGATTGAGCCAATGGCCATAAGCGAGGATCGTCACGCCAATCATGGTCATCACGGTTTCTTGCGGCCCATGCGGCACCATCAACGCACTGGTCATCGCGATCAAGCCAGCACCACCAACCCAACTGGGCAGTGCGACGCCATGATCAACCATCCCGCGCGCAAAGGCGATCACGGCGAAAAAGATGGCGATGGCAAGGCCAACTTCATGAAAAATCGGCGACATGAAAAGTCCACCAAATGTCGCGAGCAGGCCAAATAGAACCGATGTCAGCATGCAATGGAGCAAGCAAACCCCGGATATCGCCATGGCAAGCGTGTCCCATGCACGGAACGGCTCCCAAGCAGCAATGGCGCCAATGATTCGACTCAACATCATGCCTTTCATGCGTGATGCCTTGTTTAAGCACATCGCGAGCAAGGATACAATATTACATGACATTGGATGCACAATTTTCAGTGTGCGCCTTCCCGTCTTGCCACTTGCCCGCGAATCTACTAGGGCCAGCGCGGGAGTCGGGCGGACGGGACTGTCGCCAACTCGGTCAGATCCGGAAGGAAGCAGCCGCAACGAATTTGGCCCGGGTCGTCCGGCTCCTATTTTGGCAGATGCACCCGCCACAGGCGATAGGGCGTAGGCGTCGGCAAGGCGACGGCCTCCAGCCAATTCGGGCTCTTGCCCGCCATCAGCTTCATATAAAAACCATCGGGGTTACGCGCCTTGTAGATTGTCGATTCCGGCATGCCCGGACACACCAGCACATAATCGACATGCCACCGGCCCGCGATCCGCTTTGCCTGTGTGCTGCTCCCCCGGAAAAACCGCATGACATCGACAATCGCCTTGCCATTGCGATGATAAGGACCGGCTATCGCACGATGATGGGTCATCGCGATCAGTCGGGGACCGAAATCGACATGGGTCAGGACCAGACCTGCGGGTAGCGGCGTCAATTGACGGAGATATTTGGCAGACTGACATTCCCGATCGGCCTGCGCCACGGTGCGGGTAAATTGGCGGGATATTTTGCTGACTGGCTTGGCCGGCCATTGCTTTGCCAAATATTGAATGCCGAGACCCGATAGCAGCGCCAAAATCACCAGCGCCAATGGCAATCGCAACCAGAGTGTCAGGCGTCCTGCCCCTTTAATCAACGCAGCAGCCAGCATCCCCGTTCCCAATATGCCGATCAACTGGGCCGATGCGGCGGCGCGCGTCTGCCAGAACAGCATCGCGACCGCGACCATCGACATGATCGCCAAGCCCCGCCACCGGGCCGCCAAACGATCATCCTTTTCACGATACCAGCCAAGCCCCGCCCCGATCAGCCCGAAAATCGGCACAGTCATAATGCCGGAAATCGTCGGCCAATCGCGGGTCGTCACCGATTTGACCTCGCGGATATTTTCAAACCACAGGGTCCGCAACTCTGGCGTCAACCCTTCTGGCGAACCAATGCAATGCGGAAACAGCAGCGCAAACAGCAGTGCAACCGGCATCGCGCACCCTGCCGCCAGCATCAGCCGCAGATATGGCCGCCGGTCTGCCACCATCGATAGCAGGACCATCACCCCGCCGCCGCCCATCATCACCAGCAACCACACCGGCGACAATGCATCACATACTGCCAGACGATTGTCATGCGATGCAAAAACCAGCCACATGATGAGCGCACCCACGCCCAAAGACAGGCCATGCATCCGCAGACGAACTGCCGACACCGCGCCCAAGCTCCAGTCGAATACCGCCAAGGCCGCCGCCAATAGCAGGAAATGCACGAATTCCAGCCCGATTGCCAATGACAAGGCGCTCGCAATGCCGACAGTCAACCCGCCGCGCCGCGACAAAGGGTCGGTCATCCCTGTTATTACCCATGCCAGCAGGGCCAATTGCCAACCATGATGGTCGATCCGCAACGGCATCCACATATACAACAGGTTCATCGACCCAAAGAGCATCAGCAGCCCCACCGGCCACCAGCTTCGCCCGATCTGTCGGCGCATCATCACCGCAAGGGCCGTCATCGCGACCAGCATCGGGATCATCGGGGCCAGGGTGACGGCGAATTGCCACGCCCTGAAACTGCCCATGAACAATGACGCCAGCAGATACAGCCCGGCAATCGGCAGATCTATCAGTCGCGACCAATGGAGATTGGCGCCATCGGGCGGTGCCAGCCGATGCTGGCGCAGGTCAAACCAGCCCTGCCCGTTCAGCCAATCCCTTACTTGCAAATAGCGGAGATTATCGTCGGTATCGCCAAGGCCGAATTGCAGTATCGCGCCCCATTTGAAATAGATCATCCACGCCGCCAGCCCCAGCCAGCACAGCGCAAGGCCCAGCCACCAGCGGCGACCACCGATCAAATTATTCCAACCACCCGACTTTGGCTGCATCATATCACCACGCTGTTATATTGATGCCACGCCAACAACGCGACCGCGCCACGATGCGGCCGCCAATTCTCGGCCATGGCGCGCGTCTCTGCCTCACTTGGGCGTTCGCTCATCCCGGCCCAGCGACCAGACTGAATCTGCACCGCCAGATCGCCCGCTGGCCAGATATCCGTCCTTCCTTCGGCAAACAGCAAATAAATCTCCGCCGACCAGCGCCCAATCCCCTTGATCCGCACCAGCTCGGCGATCGCCGCTTCATCGTCGCTCGGCAGGGCGTGGAGATCGACCTCGCCCGATTCTACGAGCATCGCCAGCGACTGCACATAGCCAATCTTCTGCCGGCTCAATCCACAACCGCGCAAATCCTCAACGCTTTGCGCGAGCAATGCCCCGGGACCAGCGCCCGGCCCCACGAGATTTTCCAGCCGGTGCCAAACAGCCGCAGCCGCATGGACGCTGACTTGCTGGCCCAAGATTGTCCGTAACAGGGTTTCATATCCTGCGGGCCGTATCCGCGCCGCAGGATAGCCGATATCAGCGATGATCTGCGCCAAGATCGGGTCACGATCCGCCACAGCATCCAGCGATGTTCTGATGTCGTCTTGCGACAGGCTCATGGCGCTTCCTGCTTGATTTGTAGACCCGTCGAGGCCATAGCCCAGCCATTACGAGGAATGCCTCAGAAGGGAGCAATCATCAATGACAAAAGTAACCATCGTAAAGCGTGACGGTAGCGAACAGCAGGTTGATGCAGATAATGGCGTCAGCATCATGGAAGCCATTCGCGACAATGGTGTGGACGAACTGCTGGCCCTGTGCGGCGGCTGCTGCTCTTGCGCCACCTGCCATGTCTATGTCGACCCGGCATTTGCCGATGCGATTCCGGCGATGACCGAAGATGAAAACGACCTGCTCGACAGCTCGGACCATCGCAACGAACTTTCGCGCCTGTCCTGCCAGCTTAAGGTAACGGACGCGCTTGAAGGCCTGCGCGTCACCATCGCACCGGAAGATTGATTGCCCTTTCTGCCCCTTATGTTGGCAGGCCGATAATCAAGACATTCAATAATAACACCAGCGCGGCAGCCAACATCAGGATGCCGCGCTGTTTGTTTTGGCGGCGCATGACATTAATGCCGCCCCAGATCAGCACCGCAATGGCAATCATGGCGATGGATAATGCGGCGGGCAGCAATTCCTGAGCGAGCATAAAAACCTGTCTCCAATCGGATAATATTCAGCCCATCGGTTTTTTTATCACCTTGGCCGCTGACAACGATTCGCATTCTTTACAAGCGATCCGCGTAAATCTATAGGGTGCGCCGCTGCCCCAAGGGGACTTCCAATAACCGTAAGGCAGCCTTTGTTGAACTACACCCCTTGGAGGTCCCTTGAATTGCACAAGCATCATAACGCGCTGGGGCTAGCTGCCGCCCTGCAACCGGTTCTGCCGGTTACGCTTATTCGACCGCATGCTGCACAGCGTGCTGCCCGATTCTTCGTGGAGAATTTTCAGGGTAGCTCCTTTTATGCGATCAAAGCGAATCCATCTCCTGAACTGCTGAAGCTCCTTTGGGCGGAAGGCGTGACGAATTATGACGTCGCCTCTATCGGCGAAGTCCGTCTTGTCGCGACCCATCTCCCAGAGGCGAAGCTCGCGTTCATGAACCCGGTCAAGGCCGAAGAAGCGATTCGTGAGGCGTATTTCCTCCACAATGTGCGCATCTTCTCGCTCGACAGCATGGAAGAGCTGGAAAAAATCTCCCGCGCCACCGACAATGCGACCGATTTGTCGCTCTGCGTCCGGCTGCGCGTATCGTCGGAATATAGCGAACTCAGCCTTGCCTCGAAATTCGGGATCGAGGCGGATCGCGCCGCCGATCTGTTGATGGCCACCCGTCAGGTCGCCGATGCACTCGGCATCTGCTTCCATGTCGGCAGTCAGGCGATGACCCCCAAGGCCTATGTCAAGGCGATGGAACAGGTGCGTTCGGCGATTGTCTCGGCAGGCGTCACCGTGGACATCATCGATGTCGGCGGCGGCTTCCCGTCCTGCTATCCAGGCCGCGAGGCCTATGACCTCCAGCCCTATTTCGACGCCATTCATGCTGGTTTTGAAGAGCTGCCCGTCAGCTATTCCGCCGAATTGTGGTGCGAACCGGGCCGCGCCCTGTCCGCAGAATACAGCTCGCTGATCGTGCGGGTAGAACGTCGTCGCGGCGATGAACTGTACATCAACGATGGCGCTTATGGCGCGTTGTTCGATGCCGCTCATGTCGATTGGCGCTTTCCCGTGCAGTTGCTGCGCCAGCAGGAATCGCGCACGCAGGATATGGCCTTCAGCTTCTATGGCCCAACCTGTGACGACAGCGATTACATGGCCGGGCCGTTCATGCTCCCCGCCGATGTGAAAGTGGGCGACTATATCGAAATCGGCATGCTCGGCGCTTATGGCTGCGCAATGCGGACTGCGTTCAACGGTTTCGGCAATGGCGCAACCCATGTCGTGACGGATGAACCGATGGCCACGCTCTATGGCGATATCGAAATCGCGGCCAAGCGCCCGTCGTCGAACGTCGTCAAGCTGTAACCAACCCTTATTATCAATGATCCTGCCCCCCTCTCGCTTGCGGGAGGGGGATGTTTTTTTGGAGGCCCAATAATGACGACCCCCCAGATCGACGCCCAGCGCAAGGCGGAACTGCTGTCCACTTTGGTCGAACATATCGACATCAAGAGCTTCGATGCCCGTCCGATCATCGACGGCATGGCTAAGATGAGCTTCACCTCGCGCGATCTCGCCCGCGCCACCAACATCTATAACCAGATGTTGCAAGACCCGGATTGCTCGATCTTCCTCGTGATCGCCGGTTCGACCTCGGCGGGCGGCTGCATGGATCTTTATGCGGAACTGCTGCGCAACAACATGATTGATGGCATTGTCGCCACCGGCGCGACTATCGTCGACATGGATTTCTTCGAAGGCCTTGGCCACAAGCATTATCAGGCACTGGAAGTGCCGGACGATGATACGCTGCGCTCGCTGCTGATCGACCGTATCTATGATACCTATATTGACGAAGAACAGCTTCAGGATTGCGACTTCACGATCAACAAGATCGCGAACGAGCTGGAACCGAAAGCCTATTCCAGCCGCGCCTTCATCCGCGAAATGGGCCGCTATCTGTCGGAACATGGCAAGAAGGACAACAGCCTCGTCAAGCTCGCTTATGAGCATGATGTGCCGATCTTCTGCCCGGCATTTGTCGATTCTTCGGCGGGTTTCGGCCTCGTCAAGCATCAGGTCGACCGCGCGAAAGAAGGCAAGCCTTATCTGATGATCGACGCGGTCGCGGACTTCCGCGAACTGACCGACATCAAGATCAAGGCAGGCACCACCGGCCTGTTGATGGTCGGCGGCGGCGTGCCGAAGAACTTCATTCAGGACACCGTCGTCTGCGCCGAAATCCTCGGCCATGATGATGTGCAGGTCCATAAATATGCGGTGCAGATCACTGTCGCCGATGTGCGCGATGGCGCGTGCTCGTCCTCGACGCTGCAAGAAGCCGCCAGCTGGGGCAAGGTCAACACCGGCATCGAACAGATGGTCTTCGCCGAAGCCGGTTCGGTCATGCCGCTCTTGGCCTCCGACGCCTATCATCGTGGCTATTGGAAGAACCGCGCCAAGCGTAGCTGGGGTGCGATCTTCGACTGATCGCTAACCTTATGTGCAATAAAAAAGCCGGGCCTTAACGGGTCCGGCTTTTTTATTGCTGTGCAGGTAATGTGTATCGCTGAGAGCTAGTGTTTCCTACCCGCCTTGCTTAGCAACGCCCGCCCTCTTTATCCTTCACCCTGCCCCTAGCTTCGTCATGCTGAACTTGTTTCAGCATCTATCGCAGGTCTGGTGATTGATCCTGAAACAAGTTCAGGATGACGATGGGGGGGATGGTGATGGCGATAACGGTGGCCATGGCAACCGCGACAATAACCGCAACAGCGGCAATGAACGAGACTTGCAACCCATCAGGGTCTAGGCTTATCGAAAAGCCACTTTCAAAGCGCGATCGCAGAAGAAACCTATCGCCCCTGCATATTGCGCACGACCGACGGAATGCGCACAGTCAGGCGATCCCATGATCCATCGATCATTATCTGACAGGCAAGGCGGCTGGTGCGAGTCACGCCAGCGGCAAAGTCCAACATATCTTCTTCCGACTCAGTCGCCGGGGGCAATTTGGCAAAATCTTCATCCGATATAATGACATGGCAGGTCGAACAGGCCATCTGGCCCTCGCATGTCCCTTCCAGCGGCTGCCCGCTATTTTGCGCCAGCGTCAGGAGATTGTCCCCATCCACCGCATTTACCACGGTTTTATCGGTGCCATTAATGGCGATGAAGCTGATTTCGGTCATGCGCCCCACAAATGTTGTTGCTGCACCGCATTATTGATCAATTTGGCGGCACATTCAACCTGTTCCATTGACGTATATCGACCGAAGCCCAGCCGGATCGATCCCCGCGCTGCTGCTGCATCAAGGCCAATCGCCTGCAAGACATGGCTTGGCCGCCCCGATCCGCTGGCACAGGCCGAGCCTGCCGAGAACATCACGCCACGCACGTCCGACATCAATCGGGCGACGTCCAGCCCCTTACGCCGCACATTGAGATTGCCGGGCCAACGCTTATCCGCACTGCCGTTCAGCACCCAGCCCGCGCCCAACATATCCTGCAAGCGTGTCGCCAATGCCCAGACATGCGCCGCATCCGCCGCCATATGCTCACTTGCCAGCATCGCCGCCACGCCAAAGCCGACACACAAGGCCGGAGAGAGCGTGCCAGAGCGCAAACCCTGTTGCTGCCCGCCGCCATGCATCAATGGCTCAGGCCGCACCCCATCGCGCAGCCACAGCGCGCCGATACCTTTTGGCCCATGGATCTTGTGCGCAGACACGGCAACCATGTCCGGACCCGCTGGCAAAGCCAACCGCCCATAACCCTGTACCGCATCGCACAACATCAACCCGCCGCGCTGATGCGCGAGCGCCGCCAATTCCGCCACCGGCTGGATCGTGCCGATTTCGTTATTGACCTGCATCACACACAACAAATCGACCCTATCGGGCAATAACGCCGACGCCTGCACCAGATCGACAACGCCATCCAGCCCGACCGGCAGGCGGATCACTTCAATGCCCTGCGTGGCCAGAAATTCCGCCGTATCCAGCACCGCCGCATGTTCAATGTCCGATACGGCCAGCGTCATGCCGGGCCGCAACATCCCCTTGATCGCCCAGTTAATCGCCTCGGTCGCGCCCGAGGTGAAGATCGTCGCCCCCCCTTGCGGCAGCAACGCCGCCACGCGATCACGCGCCAGATCCACCGCCGCCGCCGCCGCACGCCCCATCGGATGTGCGCTATGCGGATTGCCGAATTGCGCTTCGAGATAGGGCATCATCGCCGCGCGCGCCTCTGGCGCTAGCGGGGTCGACGCCTGATAATCGAGATAGATCGGCGCGGGCTTAGTCATCCGCCATGCATCTGTTTTTGTCGCTGCCGCCCGTCCTGCGCGATCCGCTGCCAGGCCTCAGTGAAGCGATAGACATCCGCCCGGCTGGTATCGGGGCCAAATGACACCCGCACCACTTCGCGCGCCGCCGCCTCGTCCCAGCCCATGGCGGCGAGCACATGACTCGTTTTCAAACTGCCGGAAGAACACGCACTGCCCGCCGATACCGAAATGCCCGCCATGTCGAACTGGATCAGCTGGGCATTGGCAGGGACGCCCGGCATGCGATAGGATGCAATGGTTGCAAGGCGCGGGCTACGCTTGCCCACGATCTCGCCGCCCATCGATTCAATCGCGCTATCTAGATGCGCGCGCAAATCCGCCGCGCGTTGCACCCAATTGCGTCCCTGTTCCAGCGCGACCGCCAGACCAACCGCGCCCGGCACGTTCTCCGTGCCGGGACGATAGCCCTGCTCCTGCCCGCCCACTGCCGATAACATCGCCGGATCGCGCAATAACAACGCACCCACGCCCGGTGGCCCGCCCAATTTATGCCCAGACACGACTACAAAATCCGCCTCGGGCAGCGCCAATTTGCCCGCCGATTGCGCGCAATCCGCCAGCAACAAGCCGCCCGCCGCCTGAATGACCGGATATAATGCGTCCAAGGGCTGGATCACCCCGGTTTCATTATTGACCGACTGGATCGCCAATAAGGGCCGCTTTGCCGATAATGCACCCAATCGCCCAGCCAAGGCATCCTCTGCGACCAACCCATCCTCGCGCACCGGCAGGACATAGCTGCCCTCGCCCATCCGCTGCAGCGCATCATGTTCGACCGCCGAGACGAAACGCGCATCTACCGGGGCGCGATTGAAGGCCATATGCAGGCTTTCGGTCGCGCCAGAGGTCAGGATGATCATGCCATCAAAGTTCAGCGCCCGCGCAATCCGCGCACGCGCATCCTCCAGCATCGCCCGCGATGCGCGTCCATCAGCATGGGGAGAAGAGGGATTGGCCCAATGCGCCATCGCCTCCGCAACCGCAGCGCGCACCACCGCCAGCACTGGCGTGGTCGCCGCATGGTCGAGATATAGCCTGTCGTCCTTCATTTCGACCCCCAAGGCGTGACCTGTCCCATCCAAGAAAATGGATCATCGCCGCGCACATGCCCAATATTATTGCACAGCGGCATAGCCTTTCTATATAGGCTCCGACAACTGCTTGTGCATTCGTGTGCAACTCAATTCCATCTGCCAGAAAGGCGCTTATGCCTGAAGTTATTTTCCCCGGCCCCGAAGGGCGTCTCGAAGGCCGCTTCAACCCCGGTTCGCGTCCGCGCGCGCCACTCGCGATGATCCTCCATCCGCACCCGAATGCGGGCGGCACGATGAACAACCGGATCGTGCAGCAGCTTTACCAAACCTTCGCACGGCGCGGGTTTGCGACATTGCGTTTCAATTTCCGTGGCGTCGGCAAATCGCAGGGCACGTTCGACAATGGCATTGGTGAATTGTCGGATGCAGCCGCCGCGCTCGATTGGGTGCAGAGCATCCACCCGGAAGCACAGCAAACATGGATCGCCGGTTACAGCTTTGGCGCATGGATCGGCATGCAATTGCTGATGCGCCGTCCAGAGATCAAGGGCTTCATCTCGATCGCGCCACCCGCGAACATGTATGATTTCACCTTCCTCGCCCCCTGCCCGTCCTCGGGCATCATCATTCAAGGGACGGCGGATGAGGTGGTCACGCCCACGGCCGTGCAAAAATTGGTCGACAAGCTGCGCACGCAAAAGCACATCACGATCCATCATGATGAAATCAACGGCGCGAACCATTTCTTCGCTGCCGAACAGGCCGAATTGATGGCGTCGGTCGATAAATATCTTGATTACCGGTTGAATCAGTAACCCTTATTGCGGTCGGGCCTTATCAGCGCCCGACCGCCAATAACGCCTCTTCGCCCACATAGGGCAGCGACAGGCTCTCCGCCACGGCGCGGGCGTAGATCTTTCCCGCATGGACATTCAGCCCGTCGCGTAGGCCCGGCACATGGCCCAAGGCCGCCAATCCCTGATCCGCGAGCGCCAGCCCATAAGGCAAAGTCGCATGATTGAGCGCATAAGCCGAGGTGCGCGGCACCGCCCCCGGCATATTCGCCACGCAATAATGCACCACGCCATCGATGATAAACACCGGGTCGCTGTGCGTCGTCGCATGTGATGTTTCAAAACAACCGCCCTGATCTATCGCGACATCGACGACCACCGAACCGGGCCGCATCGATACGATCATCTGCCGCGTCACCAATTTAGGCGCAGCAGCACCGGGGATCAGCACCGCTCCCACCACGACATCCGCCGTGGCGACCGCCTGTTCCAGCGTCTCGCCCGTTGAATAAAGGGTGCGCACCCGACCATCGAACAGCTCTTCCAATTCCCGCAGGCGGCGCAAGGACCGGTCGATGATCGTCACCTCCGCCCCGAGGCCAATCGCCATTTTCGCGGCCTCTGTCCCGACAACACCACCGCCGATCACAACCACCCGTCCGGGTGCCACCCCCGCGACGCCGCCAAGCAGCAAGCCACTGCCGCCCATCACTTTTTCCAGACAGCGCGCCGCAGCCTGAATCGATAACCGTCCGGCGACTTCGCTCATCGGGGTCAAAAGCGGCAGGCCACCGCGCGGGTCTGTCACGGTTTCATAGGCAATGGCCGTGGCCCCGCTCGCCAACAGCCCTTCGGTCTGGGGCCGGTCGGACGCGAGATGCAAATAGGTGAACAGGATTTGTCCGGCCCGCAACTGCGCCCATTCCTGCGGCTGCGGTTCCTTGACCTTGACGATCATCTCCGCGCCCGCAAAAATCTCGGCGGCGGTCGCAACAATCGTCGCCCCCGCCTGCCGATAATGCGCATCCGTTTCGCCAATGCCATTGCCCAGCCCGGTTTCGACGAAGACCTGATGGCCATGCGCCACATATTCCCGCACCGCCGCTGGGGTCAGCCCGACCCGATATTCGTCTTTCTTGATTTCTTTCGGGACGCCGACACGCATGGTCAATCTCCTGAGTCGATATGCGACTTTTAGAGATTGGAACCAAAAAGCCCGCCCATGCAATCTGTTATTGCGTGGACGGGCTTTCAATCTTGGCCAGCGAGGCGCGGGGATTATGTGCCTTCGAGCAATTTTTCCTTGCGGATTTTCTCGCGCCAGACGAGCGGCGCGAACTGATGCACGCTTTCGCCCTTGGCATCGACCGCGACCGTCACCGGCATATCCTGCACGGTGAATTCATAGATCGCTTCCATCCCCAGATCGGCAAAACCAACGACCTTCGACGCCTTGATCGCGCGCGCGACGAGATAGGCCGCGCCGCCCACTGCCATCAGATAAGCCGATTGATGCGCCTTGATGCTTTCAATTGCGGTCGGCCCGCGCTCGGCCTTGCCGACCATCGCCAACAAGCCCTGTTCGAGCATCATATCGGTGAACTTGTCCATGCGGGTCGCGGTGGTCGGGCCAGCAGGGCCGACCACTTCATCGCCAACCGGATCGACCGGACCGACATAATAAATCACGCGACCCTTGAATTCGACCGGCAGTTCTTCGCCACGCGCCAGCATGTCCTGAATCCGCTTATGCGCCGCATCGCGACCGGTCAGCATCTTGCCGTTGAGCAACAGGCGATCACCCGGTTTCCAGCTTTGCACCACTTCCGGGGTCAGGCTGTCGAGATCGACGCGGATCGAGTTGCTGTCCGGCGCCCAATGCACATCTGGCCATTCAGACAGGTCAGGCTGCTTGAGATAGACCGGGCCGGAACCGTCCATCACGAAATGCGCATGGCGGGTCGCCGCGCAATTCGGGATCATGGC
>DITW01000080.1:0-7471 GCA_002422945.1 Sphingomonadales bacterium UBA6174
ACCACTCAGTGGGGGCCGGTCAATGTCACTAACTGAGACTGCGCAGGGGCTTGTCTTAAGCTCGAAATATTCAGTTTCTTGGATGGCATGGTCTAGAATGGCGAGATCGCGGTGCTCGCATCGCTTGAGCACTGTGACGTTAGCCCGGTTAGAGGGCTTGGTAGGGTGGTAGACTATGAAGTCGCTGACGCCTTTCACACAGTGGGCTGCCGTGACCAGGCCGACACCCTTGAGAAAAAAGGCTGAACCCTGTTCGCCGCTGTTGGCAGAATGCTCGACGATCCAAACGGACCGTTCTCGGCGCTCCTCCACTGTGGGGGCCAGTTTAATAAGCGGTTGGCCAAAACTCTTGTTGTAGCGGAGTGCCAATGCACGGACTACCGGATCGGTTAGGCCCTTCAAATGGGTGATATAGGAGATTTTGCCGCGGAGGTGGGCCGCGAAGCTGCCCTTGCCACCGGCCGATACATATTTTGCCTCGGCATCGGTCAGGCCTAGTGTATCTATCGAATGGAGCATTGCACGAATATGGCGAACATAGCGCCGATCGACATTGAGGCCAGCGTTGATTTTGATGCCGGTGACAATGCGCCGGGAGTTGCGATCTGCATAATGTGACTTGTCAGGATTGATCGTGAAGCCATTGGACTGGAAGCTCTCACGAAGTCGCGGTGCAAGCAATTCGGGCGAGAAACGGCCCACGGAAGGGAGAGCCCCCTCGAAGAGCGGCGCCGGCGGCTGGTAACTAGAGAAGGTGATGTCATCGGCATAGCGCGTGTAGATGGCACGCGCGCCTTTCGCGATCCGCAGTAACTCAGTGTCGAGGCGGTAACAGATCATGTTGGAGAGAACGGGACTGGTGGGTGCTCCCTGCGGGAGTGCGCTATTGAAGCAGCAAATGCGTGCGACGATCTCGGCGACACGCGTATCGAGCTGTAGCGAGGTCAGCAGGCCGCGGACTCGGTTTTCAGTGATCGTCGGGAAGAAATCTTGAAGGTCGAGATTGACGACGAAGCGTCGCGAGCCATGCGCCTCGGCATTGGTTTTTACTGATCGCGTTGGCACGAAGCCATGAACCGGATTGCGGACACGGTAGAGCCGGTCGAGTAGCGGGGCGAGCTTTCTTTGTAGGAACTTCAAGCGTCGATCTGGCGCTGTGATTATACGAACCTTTCCCATGCCCTTGGCGATCGAGAATTGATGGTACATCCGGCCACGATACCACCAGATCTTCTTGAGTTCCTGCTGGCTGAGGCCGAGATGAGCGCGCAATGTAGGTTCGTCGGTGAGTTCCGGTGGAATCTGGATGGGTATTAACTTGCCGAACATCCTTGCAACCGATGACACGAGGTCTCCCTTCCAATCACGCCAGTCGCCCAGTGTCGAGCGGCGTGCTCGATTTGTCCAGACATTCGCTCTTAGGCCGCAGTTGCACAGCCCGTATGCGAAGGGAGACCCCGCTGGGGCTTCTACTATCAGTATTAGTCACCCTGATCTAGTCAAAGTCTTACACCTGGGGCGCTGAGTGCGAAAGAGAAATGGGCGTGATGTGTTAAGGAAAGGCAATAGCGAAGAGATTCATAGAGATTTGATGCCCTGCTCGGCGAACGTGCCTCCCTATGAGGCCGACGAGATCTGATGCGGTATTCAGTCAACTTGAAGCGATGGAAGCTTTCAGGATGCTGGAACGTATATTTCCCGATCAATTTGGGATGGTGAAAGCTCGCGGCGGGCACCTAAATACTGTCAATAACGCCCTTGAGTGGGGGTGGGTGTTGCGGGAAGGTTCGTGAGGAGTTTGGGCGCGACCATTTTTTTGGCCTGATGCCTATCTGATGCCTATATACTGATGTTAGTTTAGATGTGGGTCTGGACGTGCGCGCAAGTGATTGAAAATAATGGTGCCGGCTGCAGGAATCGAACCCGCGACCCCCTGATTACAAATCAGGTGCTCTACCAACTGAGCTAAGCCGGCCCTGTGTCGGGCATGTCCCGACAGGATTGCCGCCTATTGGGGCAAGCTTGTGCGAATCTCAAGCCAAAAAGGGCGGGACATTGCTGGCCCGCCCTTTTCTTGCCTGTGTGATGTTGCCCAAGGGGCGTTATTTATGGTCTTCAAGCCATTTCGCGAGGACCTTGGCGGCGGCTTCGCGGCCGCCGATGCCGAAGGCCAAGGCGCAGGCGATGGAGACTGAGCCGAGAATCAGGCCAAAGGCGAGATTGACGATTTCATTCGCCAGCCCCATGAAGCGCAGGCCCATCGCCACCGCAAGCGCGATGATCGCATAACGCAGGATCGCCACTGCCATGCTGTCATGGCCAGATGAATTGGCGACAAGACCCGCGACGATATTGGCCAGCACCGCGCCCACGGCGATGATCGCGCTGCCGAACAATACCCGCCCGCCAAGATCTGTGATCTGGACGAGGATGATCGTGAGTTCGTCGAAATTGAGCATTTGCGTCGCTTCGATTGCGGCAAAGATCATGATTGCGGTCAGAGCCAGCTTGCCGACCACCGCCGATGGCGTGGTGGTAGATGGGACGACATTCAGCGATTGCAGCGCCTGATCAAAGCCGAGCGACGGCAGGATCGTGGTGGTCAGGTTCGATACCCAGCGGCCAATGAAATAGGCAATCGCGAGGAGCACCGCTGCCGCAATCAGGCGGGGTATGGCATTGGAGACGGTCGTCAGCACGTTGACCGCCGGTTCAGTGATCGAGGAGATGCCAAGGGTTTGCAGCGCGGCAATGCTGAACAGGATCATCACCACGGCGAACACCAATGTGCCGATCGTCTTGGTGATACCGCCAGCGCGGCGACCGTCATCGCCAGTGATCTGTTGCAATCCAGCCTTGGCGGCCCAGCCATCGAGATCTGCGGTGGCAAGCGTGGTTTCCGTGATCTGGCCCACAATGCGCGCGACCACATTACCGATGAAGAAGATCACGACGGCGCCCACGATCTGCGGCACAAAGGCGAAGGTCTGATCGACCAATGTCTGCAACGGTGCAATCACCCGATTGAGGCCGAGCTGTTGCAGCACCGCGATCAGGCCGAGCAGCCAGATAAGCAACGAGATGATCTTGCCCAGCGACAAGCCAACGGATTCCCCCGAAGCGGATGTCCGACGCAACAGGGGAATGCCGTCGACCAGCTTGGCAAAGCCCCATTTGCAGGCGTTTGCCCCACCCCAGGTGACGATCAGGATGCCGAGGACGCTAAGCCCGACGACAGCCATGCGCTGGGCCTCGGCCCAGTCGATCAATGAAGTGGAATTGGTCAGGTCCATGGCTTCGCTCCCGCGCAATCTCGTATAAGATAACGGGAATCCTAGTCAGGAACCTTGGCAATTGCGAGTTAAATCTTGAAAGGCCTTGGCGCATCCAGATCCCTAAAAAGGCGCTGGCTTGCGCCAAGCTGTCAGGTTTGAGCCTGTGAGGCTCGGGCCTGTCAGGCTCGGGCGAGCTCTTCCTTGATGACGAGCTTTTCCTTTTTCCATCGCTGGATCTGGAGATCGTCGGGATTGGGTCGTTGCATTTCCCGGCTGATATTTTCTTGAAGCCGGTTATGTTTATTGAGCAGTGCGTGCGGACGTGATTGCGCCATTGCGAGTCGCTCCTTTGCTATGCAAGTTGACAGCGGGTAGAGAGTGCATCGCATCTTTTGCCTTGGCAATCCGCTTCGCGGTGAATCGAAGGTAAACAGAGATCGGCTCCAAGCGTTTAGGGATGGCTTCATGCAAGAATGCGAAATCGTGGAACGGCTGGAGAGCTTGCGGATCGAGCATCGCGATCTTGACGCAGCGATTGAGGTGATGTGCCTGACGGAATCCTTCGATCAGTTGCAATTGGCCCGGATGAAGAAGCGCAAATTGCGGCTGAAGGACGAAATTCTGCAAATCGAAAGCCAGTTGATCCCGGATATTATCGCCTGAAAGGAGCGTGCTGATCGCTGGCCGTTTACCTTCTTGCATGGTTTCCAAAAAGTTTATGCCATGGCAGTGATGATGGAATGTTGAAGATTGAGCCCGTTTCCCAAATCGCCCCCCGCCTCGTGTCGTCGCTATACACCGAGGCGCTGTTGATGATGGACGAATCACGCTCTTATTTCGAAGCGGAGCAACTGGCCGAACGCGATGCGCTTGGTCCGGTGGCGCGGGTGGCCTTTGCTTGCGAGTCGTTGCGGGTGACGACGCGGTTGATGCATGTTGTTGCGTGGTTGATGGCGCGGCGGATGCCAACACAGGCCCGATTGAGCGATGCCGGTGCATGCATGTCGCCTTTGCCCGTGATGAACCCAAGCGAGGACACGCATCTGGCCTTGTTGCCGCCCATGGGTCAGCAGATCGTCCGCGCGAGCATGGACCTGTATGAACGGGTGCGTCGATTGGATGAGGAGGCGCAGGACGATGAATTGCCCCTGTCGCGCGTCAGCCAGGCCCGCAGCCTGATGCAGCGCTTGCAGCGGGTATATTGATGACTGTTTGACCGCAGGCGGGTTGCACAGGTAAAGCATCCCCCCATGTCATCAATCCGTCCTTGGCGTGATATCGCCCGCCGCAAATCCCGTCAGATCATGGTCGGCAATGTGCCGGTGGGTGGCGACGCCCCGGTGTCGGTCCAGACCATGACCAATACACTCACCTCCGATCCGGTGGCGACGATCGATCAGATCCGCCGTTGCGAAGAGGCGGGGGTGGATATTATCCGCGTGTCCTGCCCGGATGAAGACTCGACCAAGGCGTTGAAACAGATCGTCCGCGCCGCCCGGGTGCCGATCGTGGCAGACATTCATTTCCATTATAAGCGTGCGTTGGAAGCGGCGGATGCGGGCGCGGCGTGTCTGCGGATCAACCCCGGTAATATCGGATCGAACGACCGGGTGCGCGAGGTGGTGCAGGCGGCCAAGGCCAATGGCTGCGCGATCCGTATCGGCGTGAACGCGGGGTCGTTGGAAAAGGATTTGCTGGAGAAATATGGCGAGCCTTGTCCGGAAGCCTTGGTCGAAAGCGCGCTCGATCATATCAAGCTGCTGCAAGACCATGACTTCCATGAATATAAGGTCGCGGTGAAGGCGTCGGATGTGTTCCTTGCGGTCGCGGCCTATCAGGGCTTGGCGGACGCGGTCGATTGCCCGTTGCACTTGGGGATCACCGAGGCGGGCGGGTTGATCGGCGGCACGGTGAAATCGGCGATTGGTATCGGCAATCTGTTATGGGCCGGGATTGGCGATACGATCCGGGTGTCGCTATCTGCCGAGCCGGAAGAAGAAGTGCGCGTCGGCTATGAAATCTTGAAAAGCCTTGGCATTCGCAGCCGTGGGGTCAGGGTGGTGAGCTGCCCCAGTTGCGCGCGTCAGGGCTTTGATGTGATCCGCACGGTGCAGGCGCTGGAAGAACGGTTGCAGCATATTCACACGCCCTTGTCCTTGTCGGTGCTGGGCTGTGTCGTGAATGGCCCGGGCGAGGCGCGCGAGACCGATATCGGGGTGACCGGTGGCGGCAATGGCAAGCATATGGTCTATCTGTCGGGGGTGACCGATCATCATGTCCAAGACCCGGATCTGATCGAACATATCGTCAAATTGGTTGAGGCCAAGGCGGCGGCGATCGAGGCGGCGACCAGCGATGCCGGGAGCGCGGGGCATTGAGCATGATCGACCGGGCGCATTGGCGCATCTTGTTTGCGTCTATGGTCGGCACGGCCATCGAATTTTACGATTTCTATATTTACGCGACGGCGGCCGCCTTGGTGTTCGGGCCGCTGTTCTTTCCCTCCCATGATCCGGCGCTGCAATTGCTGTCGGCTTATGCGAGCTTTGGCATCGCCTTTGTCGCGCGGCCTGTCGGTTCGGTGGTGTTCGGGCATTTTGGCGACCGGATCGGGCGCAAGTCGACCTTGGTCGCCTCATTGATGTTGATGGGGGTATCGACGTTCCTCATCGCCTTTTTGCCGACCTATCAGATGGTGGGCTGGGTCGCGCCTGTGTTGCTATGCCTGTTGCGTTTCGGTCAGGGCCTTGGCCTTGGCGGTGAATGGGGCGGGGCGGCACTGCTGGCGGTGGAAAATGCGCCCAAGGGCTGGAAGGGCCGTTATGGCACGGCGCCGCAATTTGGCGCACCGGTCGGGTTCATCGCCGCCAATGGCCTGTTTTTGTTGATCGGCCTGTGTCTCAGTCAGCAGCAATTTCTTGATTGGGGCTGGCGCATTCCGTTTTTGTTAAGTGCGGGACTGGTGATCATCGGCCTTTGGGTGCGGCTACGCTTGACGGAAACGCCGGATTTCCTCGCGGTGAAGGCGGAGCACAAGACAGAGCATGTGCCGATTGCGGCCTTGTTCCGCGATCATAAATGGGCGACATTTTGCGGCATCTTTGCGGCGGTCGCCTGTTTTGCGTTGTTCTATATCGCCACGGCCTTTGCCCTTGGCCATGGGACGAGCGTGCAGGGCCATAGCCGCAATGCGTATCTGTCGATCCAATTGGTTGCGATCCTGTTTCTGGCGCTGGGCATTTTGGTGGCGGGCATCTGGTCGGATAAAACGAGCCCTAGCCGGGTGCTGGTGATCGGTAGCGTGGCGACCATCATCATTGGCCTGTTGATGGGTGTGATGATGGGGGCGGGCGGATTGTTGCCGACCTTTATTTATCTGTCATCGGCGCTGTTTGTGATGGGGCTGGTCTATGGCCCGCTGGGCGCATGGTTGCCGGGGCTGTTTCCGGCGCGGCTGCGGTATACCGGGGCATCGGTTGCGTTTAATGCGGCGGGCATTTTGGGTGGGGCGATGGCCCCGATTGCGGCGCAATATCTGGCCGATCATGGCGGGCTGGGTCTGGTCGGTCTGTATCTATCGACGGCAGGGTTGTTGAGCCTGATCGGCCTGATGGGGTTGCGCAAACGCGGATAAGGGAATTTGCGCCCTTGCGTATCTTTGGAGGCAGGACAATATCTCTCCTATAAGGAGAAGCCCATGCCCCAATATACCCCGCCGTTGCGCGATACGCAGTTTGTGCTCGATCATGTGGTTGGCCTGTCGAACTATGCGGACCTGCCCGGTTTTGCGCAGGCAACGCCTGATCTTGTCGCGGCGGTGCTGGAAGGTGGCGGGCAAATTGCGGCGGAGGTGCTGTTTCCCCTCAATCAGATTGGCGACAAGCAAGGCTGCACCCGCCATGAAGATGGCCGGGTAACGACCCCGGACGGGTTCAAGGCGGCCTATGATCAATATGTCGCGGGCGGTTGGACGACACTTGAATGTCCGGAAGCCTATGGCGGGCAGGGGCTGCCCAAGGTGATCGCCACCGCCTTTGGCGAATATGTATTGGCGGCCAATCAGGCGTTTGAAATGTATCCGGGCCTCACCGGCGGGGCGATTGCGGCGATTCTTGTGAAAGGGAGCGACGCGCAAAAATCGACCTATCTGCCGTCGATGGTGGCGGGCAAATGGTCCGGCACGATGAACCTGACCG
>DITW01000080.1:7476-24871 GCA_002422945.1 Sphingomonadales bacterium UBA6174
ACCAAGATCTTCATTTCGGCGGGCGAGCATGATCTGACCGAGAATATCATCCACCTCGTGCTGGCAAAGACGCCGGATGCGCCCGATAATGTGAAGGGTATTTCACTGTTCATTGTGCCGAAATTTCTCGTCAATCCAGATGGGTCATTGGGCGCGCGCAATGATCTGAGCTGCGGCGCGATCGAGCATAAAATGGGGATCAACGGCAGCGCGACCTGCGTCATGAATTATGACGGGGCGACCGGCTATTTGATCGGCGAGGAGAATAAGGGCCTTGCCGCGATGTTCATCATGATGAATTCGGCACGGCTGTGGGTAGGGATGCAAGGGCTTGGACAGGCGGACGTCGCGTATCAGAACGCCGTCCATTACGCCAAGGATCGCCGGCAGGGCCGCGCCTTGACCGGGCCGAAAGACCCGGCAGAAAAGGCCGATCTGTTGATCGTCCACCCGGATGTGCGCCGGATGTTGATGGAGGCCAAGGCCCTGACCGAGGGCTTGCGCGCTTTGTGTCTTTGGGGGGCGTTACAGGTCGATCTGACCGGCAAGGCGGCAAGCGAAGAGGCGCGTGTCGCGGCGGATGATCTGATCTCGCTCCTGACCCCGGTGATCAAGGGCTATGGCACCGACAAGGGGTTTGAGGTTGCGGTCAATTGCCAGCAGATCTGGGGCGGCCATGGCTATATTCGCGAAAATGGCATGGACCAATATGTCCGCGATGCCCGTATCGCCCAGATTTATGAGGGCGCGAACGGGGTGCAGGCGATGGACCTTGTCGGGCGCAAATTGGCGATGAATGGCGGGCGGGCGATCCGCGCGTTTTTTGCATTGGTCGATGGCGAGGCAGGTGCGGCCAAGGCCGAAGCCAGTGGCCAGACCGCGATTGTCGACCTCGCGACCCGGCTGGAAAAGGCGAATAATGAATTAAAGGCAGCGACGATGTGGTTGATGCAGAATGCGATGGCCAATCCCGATAATGCCGGGGCGGGAGCGATGGCCTATCTGCATTTGACGGGAATTGTATCGGTTGGACTGATGTGGTTGCGGATGGCGCGGGCCGCCGCCGGTTTATTGGCGAAGGGCGAGGGCGATCAGGCTTTTCTTGAGGCGAAGCTGATCACCGCGCAGTTTTTCGGGGAACGCTTCATGCCGGATGCGGGCGCTTTGCGGCGCAAGCTGGAGGCCGGGGCTGGCACGATGATGGCGATGCCAGTCGACAGTTTTTAGGCCGATAGTTTTTAGCTGTTGGCCAGCGCCTCATCCCCGGCCAAGGATCGCGCGGCGCTTTCCAGCAGCAGCAGGACGATGGGGATCAGCGCGAAACTCGATAACAAGGCGGTGCCGAGCGACCCGGTCGCATCGCTGATCAGACCGACGAGATAGGGGCCAAGGCCAAGGCCGATCAAATTGACGCCGAGCAATTGCACGGAGGTAGCGGTGCCGCGCAGATGGGCGGGGACAAGGTCCTGACAACTGGCGGACACCGGGCCGAGCCATATAATCATCAGGCTGTTGGTGACGCATAACAGGATCAGGAACAGCGCGTAATTGTCAGTCTGATATTGCCACAGGCCGGAGATGGTTGCGCATAATATCGCGAACTGGACCAAGCGCACCCGGCCATCGGGGCGGATTTTCTTGGCCCAATCACCGATGATGCCGCCGGCAATCGTGCCGAATGCGCCGGTTAATGTCATGATCACGCCGATGGTCAGGCCGGTTTCCGGGCCTTTGGCGAAATGCGCCTGCACATAGGCAAAGAGAAAGGCGTTGATCGAATAGCCGATGCACGAGATCAGCCCGCCTGCAATCGCCAGCCGGATAAAGCTGCGAGAGGCGAGGCGACGGAAACTGTCGGGCGCGGCACAGCGCAGGGACTGAAGCCAGCTTGCGGCGGCATAGCTGCCCAGTGCCATCGCCACCCATTGCACGCCATTGGTGGTGATGTGGAGGCCGAATAGCTGCGCGATGACCGGGCGTTTGGCGGCAGAAAGCCATGGGTTGGTGAGCGCGAACATCCCGACGCCACCGCCAACACACAAGCACAATAGTGTGAGGTTGGCGCGCAACTGGCCGTTGTGGTGATGATGAAAAGGGATCATCCGCGCCAATTCGCCCCATACTACCCGTAGCGGCGAGATTGCGGGCAAAGCGCGGGGCGGTTCCTTGATTGTCAATTTGGCCAAGAGCGCGAGCAATATCCCCGGCAGGCCAAAGGCGATAAAGGTAGCTTGCCACCCGGCTAGCCCCAAGGGCGCCGCGCCGGAGATGAAATGATGGTCCCAATAGGTGATGATCGACCCGCCGATGACCAAGGCAAGGCCAGAGCCGATATAAATCCCGCTGGAATAGAGCGAGAGAGCGGTGCCGCGTTGCTCTTTGGGGAAATAATCCTGCAACAGGGAAAAGGCGGCGGGCGAGGCGCTGGCTTCCCCCACACCCACCCCGATGCGGGCGAGCGATAATTGGGTGAAATTGCCCGATAGGCCGGACAGGGCTGTCATCCCCGACCAAAAGCCAAGGCCGATGGAGATGGTCGATACCCGGTTCCAGCTATCCGCCAGCCGCGCCAGCGACAGGCCCATCAGGCCGTAGAACAACGCAAAGGCGGTGCCGAACAACAGGCCAAGCTGGGCATCCGTTAGGGACATGGCGCTTTTCAATGACGGCGCAAGGATTGAGATCACCTGTCGATCAAGGAAATTGACCGCATAGATCAGCATCAACAGCCCCAGCACATAGGCGCGATAGCGGCCGGAAAAATGCGGTGTTGGGATCGGCCTTGATGTCGTCACGCTGGTTCGGCCTCTTTCCCTTGGTCGCGGCGCATGGCATGGCGGCCAAAATCGCGATAGATTGTTGCGATACCTTGTCGCACCGGAGAAGAAAATGCCCGACATGCCTGCCGTGCTCTTTGTCTGTCTTGGGAATATCTGCCGGTCGCCATTGGCCGAAGCGGCATTCCGCGCCGAAGTCGCGCGCCAAGGGCTGGAGGTACAGATCGATAGCGCCGGGACCGGCGATTGGCATCTCGGTCACGCCCCCGATCCGCGTGCGCAGGCGCAAGCCCAAAAACATGGGATCGACATCAGCGGCTATCGCGCTCGGTTGGTCGAGCCGGATGATTTCCATCGGTTCACCCATGTGTTTGCGCTGGACGAGAAGAATCTGGCCGATCTTGAGGCGTTGCGGCCCGACACCGGCACGGCGGTCTTGTCGTTATTGCTCGATCATGTGCCGGGCAAAGAGGGCACGTCTGTCGCCGATCCTTATTATGCCGATGCCGCCGCATTCGAGGTGACATGGGATGAAGTCACCGATGCCGCCCGGCGGATCGTGGAAGGGATGGCTGCGGGGAAGTTTTGAGGGGGGCTAGCGACCCCTTCGTCATTCCCGCGCAGACGGGAATCCAGAAACACTATTGGATCGAAGGTTGTGCCTACTCGTTGGTTCCCGCTGTCTGGATTCCCGCCTACGCGGGAATGACTAGAATGATGGCGGGCGCTGGTGCGTCCCCCCATTCGTCATGCTGAACTTGGTTCAGCATCTATGCGCATGCCGGGATTGGACCCTGAAACGAGTTCAGGGTGACGAAGGAGAAGGCGCAGGAGTGAGCGTAGGTGCGGCTACGATCACCGGCGCAACATTGGGGTAATCATCCCCCATCGGATCGATCAATGCCGCCGTTTCGATCCGGTCTAGCGCATTATGGGCCTGCACATAATGGCGGGCGGCAGTAATCCAGTTGAGGGCTTGCCCACGCTCCGGCAGGCGGTTGATTTCGATCAGCGCCTGATTGATATCGCCATCCGCAATCTGCCCGCGCACGCGTTCGACAACTTCGTCCGGGCGGCTGGATGGTTCATTGCCCCGGCGGATGATGATCAGGGCGGATAGCTCATGTTTGAAATTGTCCCACATGCCGCGCTTGGCGCCATCGCCCTGTAATTGGGGGGCGATTTTTTCGAAACTCGCGCTCAGGCTGTCGAGCGTGATCCGCGCGCGCGCGCCGGCGATGATCGCGGCTACGGCCTGTGGCTGGCTGTCCCCAAAGCGTTCGCGCAGCAGTGATTCAAGATAGCCCAGTTGCACCCCGCGTTCGATTGCGCGTCGTGCGGCAAAGGCGATCAGCATGCCCTCTGCCCGATTGGCATTGCCGCTGGTCGCGCTGGCCTGCGCGCTGACCCGGTCGAGCCGTTCTTCCAGCGCCTGAATCCGGGCATGCAGCACCTCCGGATCGACATTTGGCGCATTGGTCGTCACCGTGAACTGAGGGGGCAGGCCGCGGTTGTTGCCGGTCGCGATGCCCAGTTTTTGCGGGGCATCGACCAATCCAAGAAAATGCGCGGCGCGGGGCCATTGATGCAGGCCATAGCCCATCGCGCCCATGCCGATGCCAAAGGCGATCAGCGGAAAGGCCAGCTTTCGCGCAAGGCTGCGCCGCTGTGGCGGGCTGCTATCGACATCAACATAGGGTTCACTCACTTGACGCTTCCTCCAGTACCGGCATCCTTATTGGCACAGTTGTCGGACGACTGCCAGCATCCCGTAATCATCCGGTCGCGGTGCGATTTTCATGGCATTCCAGCCGGTTCCTGCCGTCGCTGCCGTCGCCGCGCTGATCGCAATGGCCGTGATATGGCTGCGCGCCAATCCTTGGGTGGTCACCAGATGATCGAGCAGCACGCTGCTGCGTGGGCTGTGGAGGAGAATGAGGTCGAGCACTGGCCATGCGGCCAGCAGCGCATCGCTCAACCGTGTGGCCGGGGCGGCGCGATAGACGATCCGGCGATCGATCCGGATGCCCATGGGATCGAGGGGGCGCACCTCTGCGCCGCACAGATGCAGCAGATGGTGGATGTGATGGGTTTGCGCCAAGGCGATCAGCGACTGGCCATTGCCTTGGGGGGCGAGGTGGATCACCTGGTCCGTCATCCCTTTTAAGGCATGGGCGGTGGCGGGGCCGACGGCGTAAATCGGCAGGTTGGGATATTGGCGGATCATCTCAGCGCCATGTCGCACGGCATTGGCGCTGGTAACCATCAGCGCGTCTGCTTGGGTGTCGCTTGATATGTTCGATGCGACCGGTTCAATTGTAAACAACGGTGCGACCAGCGGGTCCAGCCCCAGATCGCGCAGATGATCGGCAGTCCTGCTGGCCCCCGGTTCGGGGCGGAGGACGGCGACCTTTCGCGTCATGCCCCGAACAGCGCCCGCAATTCCATGCTGGCGGCGGCGAGCAGTTGCTGCGCCATCAAATGGCAGCCCTCGACATCGCCGCGTTGGATCCCGACGCCAAGCGCGACCCGCTCGCTGCCATCTTCCGACATGATTTCGGCGCGCAGCAGCAGTCCTTCTTCGCGAACAGTTGCATAAGCGGCGACCGGGCTGTGGCATCCGGCGTTCAGCCCGGCGAGCAAATAGCGTTCCGCCATCACGCAATCGAACGTGTCGCGATCGTTGATCGCGCTCAAGAGGTCGAGAATGTCCTGTCGGTCCGAACGGGCTTCGATCCCGATTGCGCCTTGGCTTGCGGCGGGGAGCATTTCCTCCACCGCAATCGGTGTGCCGACATCGAATCGGCCAAGACGGATCAGCCCGGCTGCGGCGAGCAGGGTCGCATCGGCTTCCCCTTCCGCCAATTTGCGCAGGCGGGTGTCGACATTGCCTCGGAACATGACGATGTTGAGATCGGGCCGAATGTGCCGCATCTGTGAGGCGCGGCGCGGCGAGCTGGTGCCGACCCGCGCGCCATTGGGTAGCGCAATGATCGATGCCGCACCGATCAGCCGGTCCCGCACATCGGCGCGGGGCAGCATGGCGGCGATGGTCAGGGCATCGGGGCGGATCGTTTCCACGTCCTTCATCGAATGAACGGCAAAGTCGATATTGCCGTTCATGATGTCGATATCGAGTTCCTTGGTCCACAAGGCCTTGCCGCCGATATCGGCCAAAGGGCGATCCAAGATCTTGTCGCCGCTCGCGGTGACCGGACAAATTTCAATCGCATCGCGTGCCCATCCATGCGCAAGGCACAGGGAATCCGCGACCATATGGGCCTGCGCCATCGCCAAAGGGGAGGCGCGGGTGCCGAGGCGCAGCGGTAAGGATCGTTTCTCAGTCATCTTGCGCTTGCTCTAAACGCGTTCGCGATTAGAGGGAAGGGTGATGACACTGATCCTTGGTCTTGAATCCAGTTGCGATGAAACGGCGGCGGCGCTGGTCGATGACCTGCGCGTCATTCGCGCCCATCGTTTGGCGGGGCAAGAGGCCGCGCATGCGCCTTATGGCGGGGTGGTGCCGGAAATCGCGGCGCGCGCCCATGCCGAGATGATGATGCCGTTGGTCGAGGCCGCATTAAAGGACGCGGGCGTGACGTTGAATGACGTCGATGCGATTGCTGCAACCGCAGGGCCGGGCCTGATCGGCGGGGTGATGGTCGGGCTGGTGACCGGCAAGGCGCTGGCGATGGCGGCGAACAAGCCGCTGATCGCGGTCAACCATCTGGAGGGCCATGCATTGTCGCCCCGGCTGGATAATCCGGATTTGCAATTTCCCTATTTGCTGCTGCTCGCATCCGGCGGGCATTGCCAATTATTGCTGGTGTCGGGCGTGGGCCAATATCGGCGACTGGCGACGACCATCGACGATGCGGCGGGCGAGGCATTTGACAAGACCGCGAAATTGCTGCGCCTTGGTATGCCGGGCGGGCCGAAGGTCGAGGCATTGGCGCGTGAGGGCAATCCCAAGGCCGTGAAGTTGCCGCGCCCGTTGTTGAATACGGATGAGCCGCATTTCTCCTTTGCAGGCTTGAAAAGCGCGGTGCTGCGCGCGCATCAATCGGGGCTGTATCAGCCTGCGGACCTCTGCGCCTCGTTTCAGCAGGCGGTGGTCGATTGTCTGGTTGATCGCACGCGCCGGGCGTTGGCAGTCGCGGTTGAGGCGACGGCCTTGGTCGTGGCGGGCGGGGTCGCGGCCAATCAATCGATTCGCGCGGCGCTGATGACGCTCGCGGCTGAACATGGCGTGCCTTTTCATGCGCCGCCGCTCTGGCTTTGCACCGATAATGCGGCCATGATCGCATGGGCGGGGCAAGAGCGCTTTGCCTTGGGCATGACCGATGGGCTGGATGTACCGGCGCGACCGCGTTGGCCATTGGATGCACAAGCCGAAAAGGCGCGGGGAGCGGGAGTAAAGGCATGAAGCTGGGGGTGATTGGCGCGGGCGCATGGGGCACGGCCTTGGCGCAAGTCGCGGCGAACAGCAGCAAGGGCGAGATCGTCCGGCTGTGGGCGCTGGAGCCGGAGGTGACGTCTGCCGTCAATCAGAGCCATGAAAATCCGCTCTATTTACCGCATATCCCGTTGTCTGACCGGATCGTCGCGACATCGTCGCTGGAGGATCTGGCCGATTGCGATGCGTTGCTGGTCGTGACCCCGGCGCAGCATTTGCGGACCTCGATTGCCCGCTTGCCGGTGCGCGATGTGCCGTTGGTCCTGTGCGCCAAGGGGATCGAGGCCGGGACGATGAAACTGATGTCCGAAGTGGTCGAAGAGGTGACGCCCGATGCGCCGATTGCGGTGCTGTCAGGCCCGACCTTCGCGCATGAAGTGGCCAAGGGGCTGCCGACGGCGGTGACGCTCGCTTGTGCCGATCTGGCGTTGCAGCAGCGGTTGGCCGCACGACTGGCCCAGCCGACGTTCCGCACCTATCAATCGGATGATGTGACCGGCGCGGAAATCGGTGGCGCGGTCAAGAATGTGCTGGCGATTGCCTGTGGCGTGGTCGCGGGGTTGCAGTTGGGCCAAAATGCCAATGCGGCGTTGATAAGCCGGGGCTTTGCCGAAATGACCCGCTTTGGCCTTGCGCGCGGGGCGCGGGCGGAAACGCTGTCCGGCCTGTCGGGGCTGGGCGATCTGGTGTTGACCTGCACCTCGACCGCATCGCGCAATTTCTCGCTTGGCAAGGGATTGGGCGAAGGGCGCAGCGCGCAAGAATTGATGGCGGACCGACGCACGGTCGCGGAAGGGGCGTTCACCGCCCCGGTGTTGCAGGCGGCAGGCCGTGCGATCAATGTGCCGATCCCGATTACGGATGCGGTGTGCGGTCTGCTTGATGGTTCGCTGACGGCGCGGCAGGCGGTGGATCAGCTCTTGGCGCGGCCTATTCGGTCGGAGTTGTAAGGGGGGCTATTACTCTCTCCCGCTCACCTACACTTCGTCACCCTGAACTTGGTTCAGGGTCCACACTTCACGGTCGCGTTAGATGCTGAAACAAGTTCAGCATGACGAATGGGGGACAGCGGTGGTTCTCACTTCTGTCCCCTCAACAATCCCCATCCCGCCAGCGCGGAGAGAAGTGAACCGGCGAACACGCCGATTTTCACCTGTTGGATGAGCGCGGGGTCAAGGAATGCCAGTCCGCCGATGAACAGGCTCATGGTGAAACCGATCCCGCATAATAAGGCGACGCCATAAATTTGCGGCCAGTTGGCATGGGTCAGGCCCGCTGAGAGTTTCAATCTGACGCATAACCAGACGCCCGCCAATATGCCGAACTGCTTGCCAAGGAACAGGCCGAGCAAGACACCGAGCGGCAGGGGTTGGAGCAGGGTTGATAGCGAAAAACCGGCAAAACTTACCCCCGCATTGGCAAAGGCGAAGATCGGCAGCACGGCATAAGACACCCAAGGGTGCAACCCATGTTCGATCCGGTGCAGCATCGACCCGGACGCATCCGGCGCGCCGGGGGAGGGGGTGAGCGGGATCATCAGTGCCGCCAGCACGCCCGCAATGGTCGCATGCACGCCGGATTGATGGATCGCCAGCCATAGGCCACCTGCACAGAGGATATAGGGCCATGTTTGCGTGATCCGCGCCTTGTTCATCCCCCACATCACCGCCAGCATGATGAGCGCCGCCAGCAAGGCGAGGCCGTTGAGATGGGCGGTATAGACCAAGGCGATGATCGCAACCGCGACCATGTCATCGACGATGGCGACGGTGGTCAGGAACAATTTCAACGAGGTCGGCACGCGTCGCCCCAATAACGCGAGCACGCCCAGCGCAAAGGCGATGTCTGTCGCGGTCGGGATGGCCCAGCCGCGCTGCAATGCCGGTTCGGCCCGTGTGACAAACAGATAGATGAGCGCGGGGATTGCGACTCCGCATCCGGCAGCGACCACCGGCAACAGCCGATCATGCCATGTCGATAGATGACCGTCGATAAATTCGCGTTTGATCTCCAGCCCGACGAGGAAGAAGAATATCGCCATCAGCACATCATTGACCCAATGCAGCACCGACAACGGGCCGATAGGGCGTTCCAATATCTGGAAATAGACATCGGCGAACGGGCTGTTGGCGATGATCAGCGCAGCGAGGGTGGCGAGCATCAGGAGGATGCCGCCGCTTGCCTCATAAGCGATGAAGCTGCGTAATGCGGAGATCGGACGGGTCGGCATCGGGTACGTCAGGACTTTGGTGGGTAACTGATGGCGATGATCTCATAATCCTTCACGCCCACCGGCAGGCGCACTTGGCGCGTATCGCCAATCGCCGCGCCGCACACCGCGCGTGCGAGTGGGGCGTTGAAGCTAATGCGTCCGGCGGTGGCATCGGCCTCGTCCTCGCCGACTAGGGTGATGACGCGTTGATTGTCGTCCTCGTCAGCAATCGTGACGGTTGCCCCGAACCAGACGCGGCTGCGGTCCTCTTGCTGGGCCGGATCGACGATTTTCGCGATTTTCAATCTTTTGGCGAGATGGGTCAGTTCGCGGTCAATCTCGCGCAATTTCTTGCGGCCATAGATGTAATCGCCATTTTCCGAACGGTCGCCATTGCCCGCCGCCCAGCTGATGACCTCGACCAATTTGGGCCGGTCGTCGGACAGCAACTGGTGATAACGCGCCTTCATCGCGGTAAAGCCTTGCGGCGTGATGAACAGCGGCGGGCGTTCGCCTGTGTCGGGTTTCTGGGTGGGACGCATCGCGGATCAGCCCGGCGTCTGCTTGCCAAGATAGCGCGACAGCGGTGTCTTGGGCATCTCGCCGCGCCGATCCGGGTGGAGCGCATCATAGATGACCGCATTTTCCAACACCCGATAGACATAGCCGCGCGTTTCAGACAGCGGGATCGCCTCGATCCATTGGAGAATGTCGAGGCTGCCGCTGCGCGGATCGCCATTTTGGGCGATGAACTTGCGGACATTGCCCGGCCCTGCATTATAGGCCGCGACCGCCAGCACATGATTGCCGCCATACATGTTCAGCAAATTGTTGAAATAGGTCGAGCCCAACAGGATATTATATTCCGGATCGCTGGTGAGCCGGTTGAAATCATATTCGACCCCGACCTTGCCCGCCGTTTCCCGCGCGGTGGCGGGCATCAACTGCATCAGGCCGCGCGCGCCTGCGCTGCTGATGATTTGCCGGTCGAACTGGCTTTCCTGCCGAGCGATAGCGTGGATCATTGTCCAGCGCGGGCGCAATGTCATGGGCACCGGCAGCTTGGGGAAGCCATAATCGAGAAATGTGCCATTGCCTCGGTCATCGACCTTGCGCGCGGCCATGACGCCGAGATCTGGACGATTCAATTCACGCGACAGCGCGGCAAGCGGGGCTGGGTTCGCCCCATCATCCACCGCATTGGCCAGCGCGCGCAGGAACAGGGACTGGGTTGGCCATGCGCCAAGCTGTCCCAACATGCGGGAGGCTTCCATTACCTGTGGATTGACCTGACGGTTGCCTACCAAGGTCGGATCATTGGTCGCAGCGGGCAGGACAATCGTGCGGCCCAGTCGTTCGAGCGCCAATTGGCCGTGGAAATGGTCGAAATATCTGGCGGCGGCTTCATAATAGGCAAGCCCTGCCGCCTTGCCGCTTTCCCGTTCCGCCATGCGTCCGGCCCAATAATAGCCTTTGGCGCGGGTCTGGGCGGTGCGGGCGGCATCGCCATAACGCGCATAAAAGCCGGTCGCATCGCCGAATTTATACAGGCGTTCGGCAGCCCTGCCGCCAAGCCACATCAGGCTGGTATAATCGTCGCGTTCATCCAACCCTTGATTGCGGATGACGGTGCCAGCCGGATAGGCATCGTCGCCGCGCAGCGCGATGGCGGAGACATAGGCATAATTGCCCGCTGCTGCTGCCGCTTGCGCAGTTTGCAGCAGATTTTCGAGAAAAATCGCCGGGTCTGCCGGGGCGGTATAAGGCTTTTCCGCCGAGGCGACGAGCCGTTGCGCGCTCAACATATCATTGGCGTTGCGATAATAGCGGATGCGGTCGATCACCATGCCGGAATCATGGCCGGCCTCCTCGCCAATCGCATCGACCTTGGCGAGCGCATCGGGCGCGTTGGTCAGCAGCGCAATCCGCGCCTCGAACATCGGGCGGCGGGTGGCGCTGGCATAGCCGAGCAAGCGCATCGCGGCGGTGGTATTGCGTTGCCATAGCAACCGATCCAGCCGTTTGTCATAATCACGCGCATCGAACAGGCCGGGGAAGCGAGCGAGCAGGCGGCTTTCCTCATCGCTGGCGAGCGTCCCGCCCGCCCATGCGGCGCGGGCGGCAGTTTTGGCCTCTGCTACCCGTCCGAGATCGAGCAAGGCCAAGGCCTGCGCAGTCCGGCCCCGGTTGGTTTTCGGCGGATAGGCATCGAAAAAGCGGGCAATTTCGGTCGGCGAATAGCTGTTGATGCTGATCTTTTCTTCAGCCGCCTTACGCATTGCGCTGCTATTTGGCCATTCGCGGTTGGCCAGCAGGAAATTCACAAGCTCGGAAAAGCTGGCGGTTTGCGGCTGGCGCAATCGGTCCCAACGCAGGATCGTTTCTGCCAGCGGGTTGGGCGTGATGGGTCCAAAGCCAAGGGTTGATGGCACCGGGGTTGTGCCAGTGGTGGGCATTGTGCCGGTGGTGGGTGGTGTGACTGGTCCGGTCACGGGACCGGGAACAGATGTGGTTACAGGCGCAACTACAGGCGGGATAACAGCGCCTCCAGCGACCCCCAAACGCGCCCGATACCAGACAATCTGCGCCGGTGTCAGCGATGCAGACCATGACGGGGCAGATAACATCATCAGCAAGGCCGGAAATAAGTGTCGTCGCATGCTGGACATGATAGGGGTCGTCTCCTTATCAGACGCTGAATTTATACCCGGCGGCACCGAGTCATATTGGGGTCTAAGGGTATAGAAAGTACATTGATGATGAAGCCTATGGCCGATTCTGGCGCCAAGGTGAAGGAGAAGCACATGTTTAGCGGGTCGATTCCTGCTCTGGTGACGCCGTTTCGCGACGGACAGTTTGATGAAGGCGCTTTTCGTCGCCTTGTCGATTGGCAAATTGAGTCCGGCAGCAAGGCGCTGGTGCCGTGCGGCACCACGGGTGAAAGCGCGACTCTTAGCAACGCCGAACATCATCGCGTGATCGAAGTCTGCATCGAGCAGGCGGCGGGCCGCGTGCCGATCATTGCCGGTTGCGGGTCGAATGACACGACCAATGCCCTGCTGCACATGAATTTCTCCAAGAAGTGCGGGGCCGATGCCGCGTTGGTGGTCGCGCCTTATTATAATCGCCCCAATCAATTGGGGATCATCGCCCATTTCGAATATCTGGCCGCGCATAACGATCTGCCGATTGTCATGTATAATGTGCCGGGCCGCACCGTCACCGATATGGTGCCGGACACGGTGGCCCAGCTTGCCAGCCTGCCGAGCATCATCGGCATCAAGGATGCAAGCGGCAATATTGCGCGCGTCACGCAGCATCGCCGCAGCTGTGGCGAGATATTCTGCCAATTGTCCGGTAATGACGAGACGGCGCTCGCGTTCAACGTATCTGGTGGGGTCGGCTGTATTTCGGTGACGGCCAATGTCGCGCCCAAAGAATGCGCCGAGTTCCAACAGGCGTGCGCGGACAAGGATTGGGATCGCGCGCGCGACCTCAATGATCGGTTGTTCCCGCTCCATCTCGCGCTGTTTAGCGATGCCTCGCCGGGGCCGGTGAAATATGCGCTGAGCCGGGTGATGGCGGATGTGACCGAAGAATTGCGATTGCCGATGACCCCAGCGTCCGAGGCGAGCCGCAAGGCCGTCGATGCGGCGCTGGAGATTGCGGGCTTGATCTAATTTATGGCCCGTCCGCGTCACGCCAGTTTCGACAAGAAGAAGACGGTCGCCGAGAACCGGCGGGCGCGTTATGACTATGCGATCGACGAAGTGTTCGAGGCGGGCATCGCGCTCACCGGCACCGAGGTCAAGGCGTTGCGCTTTGGCGAGGGGTCGATTGCCGAGAGCTATGCCGAGGTCAAGGACGAGGAGGTGTGGCTAATCAACAGCAACATCCCCGAATTCAGCCATGGCAATCGCTTCAATCATGAACCGAAGCGCCCGCGCAAATTGCTGTTGAACCATCGCGAGATTGCCAAGATGTTCGGCGCGGTGTCGCGTCAGGGCATGACCTTGGTGCCGCTGTCGGTCTATTTCAATTCCCGTGGCCGCGCCAAGGTCGAGCTGGCGCTGGCGAAGGGCAAGAAATTGCACGACAAGCGCGAGGCCGAAAAGACCCGCGATTGGAAGCGCGAGGCCGCCCGGATCATGCGAGATCGCGGGTGAAACGTCGGGAAACACGTGTCGCCAAATGGGTGCGGTCGCAGGCGCCGACGCGGGAGTCATTTGAGAAAAGCCGTTTTCTCAATCGCTTTGCGCATCGCGTGTTCGCGCCCGAACTCTGGCGATTTACCCGCCGTTCGGTGCCGCGCGGGGTCGCCTTGGGGTTGCTGGTCGGTATTTTCCTGCTGATACCCGGCTTGCAAATCGCGGGTGCGGCGCTGCTGGCGCTGCCGTTTCGCGCCAATATCCCGATTGCGGCGGCGATGACGTTTCTTAGCAATCCGCTTACCACTCCGTTCATTCTCGCGGCGTCGCTGTTTGTCGGCGAGGGGATCATGCAACTTGGTTCCGATCCGGGCAAATTGATGCTGATGATGGATCGCGGCGCGTCTTGGTATGATTGGCTGAGCTGGACTTTTTCGGAAGGCGCGCCTGCGTTGCTTGCGGGCCTTGCCACTATTTCGATTGTCACGGCGGCGGTGGGCTATGTGCTGGCAGTTGTGTTGTGGCGCTGGTGGATCAGCCGTAAATGGCGTCGACGCGGCCATGAATGGATCCATCCCGGCGCATGAGCGAGATCGGCGCCATTCATTCGCACCCGCCCGTGCGCGTATCCTCCGCAAGTGGCGCGGACCGGATCATTATGGCGTTGGTGCTGTTGCTCGGCTTGATGACTGCTGGCGGCATTTTATGGGTGCTGGATGAACTGGTGGTCGCTGCGGGCTTTGTGGCGGCGTTTATCACGGCGATGGCTTTGATCGTGCTGCTGCGTCAGGTGCGGCCTCGGGTTGCAGTTGCGGCGGCGGCAGTGCCGGATGTTGCGCTGGTCCACGATCTGATCGCGTTGAACGATTTCCCCATTGCGCTCACCGATCGGTCGGGCCGGTTGGTGGCGGCGAATGATGGCTATGCCCGGGTGATGACGGGCTATCCGGTGCCGCCTGCACTGGGCCTGTCGGATACGGATCAGGGGCGATTGACAGAGGGCGGGCGCAAGGCATGGCGCGATGGACGCGCTTTTGTGCCGGGGCTGATGCTGTCTTCGGGCTATTATAATGCGCGTATCCAGCGGGTCGGCGCGGCGGACGATCATCTCCACTGGCTGTTCATGCAGGAACAAGGCGATAATCGGGTCGAGGTCGCGCGCCAGTTGTTGCAAGGTGAACATGGCGAGCGGCTGGGCCGTGCCGGGGTAATGGCGGCATTGGTGACGCCAGAGGGCATGTTGATCGGTGCGAACCCTGTATTCGCGTTGCGGGCGGGCCTTTCGGGTGGCCTAACCGGCAGCGCGCCTACGGTGCCATTCGCCAATCTGCTGGAACCGGGCGAGGATGATTATATCCGCTTCCGCGCCGAAGGCGATGCGGGCGAGCCGATCCGATTGGTGCAGGTGCCGATCGGACCGGAGGAAGAGCAATTGCCGACGCTTGTGCTCGCGCTCGACGATGCGGTCGGCGTGGTGCGCGCGGGTGGATCGGGCGGGGCGGGAACGTCTGCGGTCAATGTCCATGCGCTGCTGGAACGATTGCCCTTGGGGTTGGCGCTGGCGGATCGCAACGGGCGGTTTATCTTTATCAACCCGGCCTTTGCGCGTGGTGCCGGGGTCGAGGGCAAGGCTTTGCCGGTATTCCCAGGCGATCTGGTGATCCGCGAGGACAAGGCGGCGGTGGCGGATGCGGTGCGGCGCTTTGCGATGGGCGGCCAGCATATGGGCAGCGTGGCGGTGCGGCTCGCCAGCCGTCCTAACGATGTGATCGCCCTCACCATTGCGGGGGCGCGCGGCTTGGGCGAGGCATCGGTGTTGTTGTCGTTGAAGGACAATAGCGAGGAAGACCGGCTCAAGAACCAGATCGCGCAGGCGACCAAGATGCAGGCTGTGGGCCAGCTCGCGGGCGGTGTCGCGCATGATTTCAACAATATTCTGACCGCGATCATCGGCCATTGCGACCTGATGCTGATGCGCCATACGCCGGGCGACAGCGATTATGACGATATTCAGCAGATCAAGAACAATTCCAACCGCGCGGCCAGCCTGACGCGGCAATTGCTCGCTTTCTCGCGCCAGCAGACGCTGAGGCCACAGGTGCTGGAATTGGCGGATGTGATTGCCGAGGTGTCGAACCTATTGCGCCGCCTGTTGGGCGAGCGGATTTCACTGTCAGTCGAACATGATCGCAACGTCGGTCTGGTGCGCGCCGATCCGGGGCAGTTGGAGCAGGTGATCGTCAATCTGGCGGTCAATGCACGCGATGCGATGCCGCAGGGCGGGCAGTTGACCATCCACACCTATTCGCCCGACGAAGCCGAAATTCGGGGGCGTGGGCCGCAATTGATGCCGCCCGTCGATTATGCGGCGTTCAGCGTGGCCGATACCGGCACGGGCATCGATCCGATGATCTTGGCGAAGATTTTCGAACCATTTTTCACCACCAAGGAAGTGGGCAAGGGAACGGGGCTTGGCCTGTCCACCGTTTATGGGATCGTCAAGCAATCGGGCGGATTCATCTTTGCCGATTCGGTCGTCGATAAGGGGACGCGCTTCTGTGTCTATCTACCGGTCCATCGCCCGAGCGGCGACGAGGCACCGCGTCCGGCCAGCCTGATCGATGCACCCAAGGGTGAAATGTGGGGCACGGGCACAGTGCTGGTGATCGAGGATGAGGACATGGTCCGCGCCGTTGCGGAACGCGCGCTTGCCCGACATGGCTATACGGTGCTGACCGCCAGCAATGGCGAAGAGGCGATTGAAATTGCCGAGCGCGACGAACAGATCGATCTGATCGTCTCCGATGTCGTGATGCCGGGCATGGATGGCCCGACGACGGTGCGGCGGATTCGCCAGCAGCGGCCAGAGGTCCCCGTATTGTTCATGTCCGGCTATGCCGAGGAGCAATTGCGGGAGTCGATCAACATCGAGGATGTGTCTTTCCTGCCCAAGCCATTTTCGGTGCAGCAATTGATCGAAGCGGTGGGGCGGATCGTCGCGACCAACGCCGAGGAAAAATAGTTCCCCACTTGTTCTTTTGGAACAAATAGAATACGCAGTGATTCGAACAGCCCCTTTGGGCGCTTCGAAGCTTGTATCCAGGGAAGGATTTCGGCATGGCTGCACAACTCAAACTTATTGGTGCGGAACAGGAAAAAGCGAATATGGACAGGCAGAAGGCGCTTGAAGCGGCACTGGCGCAAATTGATCGCGCCTTCGGCAAGGGATCGGCGATGCGGCTCGGTTCGCGTGAGGCGATGGAGGTCGAGGCGATCTCCAGCGGTTCGCTCGGTCTTGACATTGCGCTTGGCATTGGCGGCCTGCCGCGCGGACGCGTTGTGGAAATTTACGGCCCGGAAAGCTCGGGCAAGACCACGCTGGCACTGCATGTGATTGCCGAGGCGCAAAAGGGTGGCGGCACGGCGGCATTCGTCGATGCGGAACATGCGCTCGACCCGGCCTATGCCAAGAAATTAGGCGTGGACGTCAACAATCTGATCGTCAGCCAGCCGGATACCGGTGAACAGGCGCTCGAAATTGTCGATACGCTGGTGCGCTCGAACGCGATTGACGTGCTGGTGGTCGACTCGGTTGCCGCACTGGTGCCGCGGGCGGAAATCGAGGGCGAAATGGGCGACAGCCATGTTGGCTTGCAGGCTCGTTTGATGAGCCAGGCCTTGCGTAAGTTGACCGGTTCGATCAGCCGTTCGCGCTGCATCGTGATCTTCATCAATCAGGTCCGTATGAAAATCGGCGTGATGTATGGCAATCCGGAAACGACGACGGGCGGTAATGCGCTGA
>DITW01000007.1 GCA_002422945.1 Sphingomonadales bacterium UBA6174
AAATCCTACTCCCGCAACCAACACCCACTTACACACACCAACAAAGCCACCCTCGGGTGGCTTTTGGCGTTTTAGCGACACCCGCAACGTGCAGGCGATATGCCAGAGCGCGGCACGACGCAAATACCCCCAAACAATATGCCTGACACCAAGGTGGCAATCAGTCGGGTTAGCATCAATAAACAGGGTAGCGGATACACCAAACTGCCTGCCTCAGGCGTGTAGATCTTCTCTTCCACCATCGAGCGGTCCTGCGTACCTGCATCTGAGGCGCTGTTCACATCATAGGCCACCGACCGGGCCTCGACCACTTGATCTGCAAGCACTGTAACAAAGTGTTACAGACTGCAAAATCCGTGCGATATGCGGCGGAGCTGTTCAAAACTCGACATGAGTGGTGGGGGGCATGAAAGCAGTCGGACCTGATAATCAAACATCCGGTCCTGACGCTCAAATATGATGAAGATGGCCAGTTGGATTTAATCGCCCGGTCTCAATGTGCGAGGTCAAGTCGGGTGCGTTCATGAAACCGAATGACCATGCTGAACAGGAGGCTCGCCGGTCCAACTGCCAGCGCGCCGACGGCGGCCAATGCGGCAGACAGCGGATGGGTGAAACCTGCAAATACATGATCGCTGAATAATCCGACGGCCAAGGGGCCAAGGCCGGTGCCGAGTAGCGCCGAGGCAAGACCGAGCAGGGCCACGCATTGTGCGCGCAGATGCGGCGGCGCGATGAACTGGAACGGGAGGGACGCGAGACCGACGACTGAACTGGTCAGGAAAATTGCCGCTGCGATGCAGGCGAACTGTGACCACAGGCTGGGCATTAATGGCGCAGCGATTGACGCCGGCAGCAGTAGCAACGTCCCCAGTCGCATGAAGCGCATCGTGCGTCCGGCCATGTCGCCCGCGCCGCGTCCGACAATCGCCCCGGCGATCAATGTACCCGCACCGCCCGCGATCAAATAGATCGGGCCAAATAACGGTCCGATCGTTTGTTCGTTCAACCCTTGCGACCGCATGATCGCGGCAGGCATCCATGAAATATGGGCGTTGAACACCATCACGATCAATGAGGTCGCGACCATGTAAAGGCCGCACACTCGCCAATTCAGCAGGATAAAACCGGCTAGTTCGCGGGTTGCGCTCTTGCGCACAGCGGCGGGGGCGGTGGTGCGGGGGTCGGTGAGCAGGAATACCGCACCTGCCAGCAATAAGCCGGGCGCGCCGACAATCATGAACAACAACTGCCACCGTTCCAGCGTCCCCACGCCCGGGAAGGTGGGCATGGTCATGCCATCGAGCCAGCCATAAAGCGCACCGCCGCCCAGCAAGGCGATGCCGCCGCCCACGAACGGCGCGAGCATGAAAATCGATGTCGCGCGGGCAAGCCGTTTGGGATCGAACATGTCGGCCATCATCGTCAATGCGCTTGGCGGCAGGCCCGCTTCGCCTGCTGCCACGCCAATACGGGCGATTAGCATGTGCAGGAAATGGGAGGCAAAGCCGCAGAGCATCGTCATCAGGCTCCAGATGGCGATGCAACTGCCCATGATCTTTGGGCGACTGCCACGGTCGGCGAGGCGGGCGAGGGGGAGCGTGGCCGCGACATAGAAGAGCGAAAAACTCACCCCTTGCATCAGGCCCATTTGCGTGTCGCTCAGACCGAGCGTCGCCTTGATCGGGCCAACCAGCAGGCTGATAATCTGCCGATCAACATAGGACAAAGTGAAGCAGATCGTCAGCAGTAGCGCCACCGGCCAAGCCCGGGCGGTGGGTATATAGGGGGAGGCCTCGCCCGCAGGGGCAATCGCCGGCGCTACCGCCATGTGTATTATCCTCTCACTCGCCGTGTCTGTTGCACAGTCGATTCAATTTGATCGCGCGATATTTTAGTTGCCCTGCCACACCGGTGCGCGGCGTTCAACGAAAGCACGCGGGCCTTCGTGAAAATCATGCGTCTTGATCAAACGGGCGACGGCCTCGTCAGTCATAGCGATCAGCTCTTCTTCGGTCCGCTCGATAGAGGCGCGGCCAATGGCAAGGCTCTCGCGCACAGAGAGCGGCGCGTTAGTGCAAATGCGCTGCGCATATTCGACTGCGGTCGAGACGACCTGATCTTCCGCCACCACGGCATTGACCAATCCCCAATGGGCGGCACGTTCGGCGGTGATCGGATCGCCGGTCGCGAGCATTTCAAGCGCGATGCCGCGCGGGATGTGGCGGGCGAGGCGATAGGCGCCACCGGCCCCGGCGATCAGGCCGCGCTTGACTTCCGGCAGGCCGAACAATGTCGTGTCGGCGCACACGCGGATATCACAGGCCAGCGAGATTTCCAGCCCGCCCCCCATTGCCGTGCCGCGCACCGCTGCAATCCATGGCTTGGCGCGCTTGCTATCGACAAAACCCGCAAAGCCGCCATCTTTTGTCACCAATTCCTGACCGCGACCGGCGGCGGCTTCGGCGAGATCAGCCCCGGCGCAGAATACCGCACCGCCCGACGAGGTGATGATCGTGACCCAGATGTCCGGATCGGCCTCGGTCGCCTTGACGATGGAATCGATGGTCCGGGCCATTTCGGCATTGATCGCGTTGCGCTTGGCAGGACGATCAAGCGTGACGATGGCGATATGGTCGTCGCGCTTTTCGAAATGAACCAGATCGGAAATGAGGGGAGCGGTCATCGGCTTATCTTCTCCTTTGATATTCAAGATTCAGGCATTTGCCCGACGATGCAGGCGGTGCCGCGATCGAGGTTGAGGGTGGTGCCGTTCAGGTCGCTCGATTCATCGCTGGCGAGAAACAGCACCGCATTGGCGACGGCGAAAGGCGAACCCATCGCCACCTTGGGCCGCTGTTCGGCGGGAATGCCTGCGAAGCTCTGTTCCAGCGATGCATGGACCATCGGCGATTCCGCGACATGCGGCAGGATCGCGTTGCAACGGATGCGGTCGCCCTGATTCAGGCAATGAATCGCGACGGATCGGGTCAGCGCCAGCACCGCGCCTTTGGACGCTGTATAGGCCGCGCCATTGGGGAATCCCTGTTGGGCGGCGGTGGAGGAGACGTTGATGATCGATCCGCCGCCGCTGGCGCGCATCGCCGGGATGCAGTGCTTGATGCCGAGGAAGGTGCCTTCGACATTGATCGACTGAACGAAGCGCCAGTCCTCCAGCGTTGCCTCTTCGATATGCGCGCGTTTCAGCACGCCCGCATTATTGACCAGCACATCGAGCCGTCCGAACTGCGCCATGATGCGCGCAACCAGATCGATCCATGCCTGTTCATCGCGCACATCATGGTGGACAAACAGCGCACGTTCACCGATTTCCGCTGCCGTCGCTTCGCCTTGTGCGGCATCGACATCGGTGAGGATGACGGTCGCGCCCTCGCGCGCCATGACGATGGCGTCCGCCTTGCCAAGGCCCATTGCCGCCCCGGTGACGATGCAGACTTTACCGGCCAGACGTTGGCCCTGGCCCTGGGGTTGGCTGATGGGTTGGCTCATGCGGACAATGTCCATTCGGTGAAGCCGCCTGCGCCCCCGCTGCGGGCGGTGCCGGTGCGGCCAATCGGTTCTTGCCAGTCCGGGCCATTGCCACCGGTGAGTGCGGTGATCGTCAGATGATCGCTGGCGGGTACGCGGGCGACAAAGCGTTCCCCCGATGGCGTGCGGCAGACGGCGATGCCATATTCCGGTTCGCCCGAACGCAGATAGCGAATGGTATAGGTCTCCATCGTCGCCGGACCATCATAAGCGAGGATAACCTTTGGTGTCGTGCCGCGACGATGATCGGCATCGGTCTGCACATCATAACGGACCGGAAATGTTGCGGCGTCCGGCGCATGATCGGCGACAATCATCGCATGATGCTTGGTGACGAGATCGCCATTGCCGAGCAGCAGGCCATGATGCGCGCCCGCACGGATGGTTCGGACCATGTTGACCACGGCATGGGTCATGTAATTATTGCCCGGCCCGCCGAAATAGGTGAGCCCGCCTGCGACCGTCGGCACCAGCGCCGGATCTGATCCGAGCGCCTCGCTGGCGAGCTTCGGCACACAGGGGAAGCAGCTATAGAATTCAACCGCATCGATGTCTTCGACCTTGAGGCCGCTTTTGGCCATGGTGTCATCGAGCGAGGCCTCAATCGAGACCGAATGATCATAACGGTCGCGGTCGCGGAAATCGGCCTTGTCCCTCGCCCCGGCACCGCCCCAGACATAGACGATGCGATCATCGGCAATGCCCGCCGCCCGCGCCTTGGCCAAAGTGGTGACGATTACGGCGCCGCTTTGATTGACCGCGTCATTGGCGATCATCAGCTTATTATAGGGAAATGCGATCGGGCGATTATCCGGGGTGGCCGTCGCAATTTCTGCCGGTTGTTTGGTCGACCTGATCCACGCCTGATCGACCTTGGCGGCGACCTGCGACATGGCGGACCAGAGCTTGCCGGTTTCCATCTGCACCGCATCATGGCTCAGGCCACGGGCTGCGCGCATCGCGTTTTCATACAGCGAATAGACGCTGGCGGCGGAATCAAAGCCGTAATGAAACATATCCATGCCGACGACATCTTCGATGACCGGACGCTGATAATCGGGATCGGGTGGGGTCCAATCGAGCGCAACGCCGCTCTTCATCGCCATGCCGACGGATCGGAATGCCTCTGCGCCGCATACTAATGCGACTTCCGGGCTGCCTGCCGCGATCCGGTTGGCGATGTCGTGGATCAGGCGTAGCGGCGTTTCGCCGCCCGCAGGGCTATGCACCGCGCGGGGCGGCTTGATGCCAAGTGCCGTGACGAATTCTGCCGCGAGATCCTTATAGGGCCAGGACAGGACATTGACGATATCGACTGAGGTGAGCTGTTCGATCCAGCCGCCGCCTGCGTCTTCATCGGCGCGTTGGGTGGCGCGAACGAGCAAATCGCGCGGTTCGAAACCGGCATGATCCGGCCCGATCCGGTCCGAAAATTCGCCAACGCCTATGATGACGGGGGTGAGTTCAGGGGTAAGGCTGGTCAATGGCTGATCCTCTTCAGTCGTGATTTCATTTTAAGCACCGGTGGTCACTCAACGACCTGATCGACCGTCAATGGCCGCGCCTGCAATTCGCGGGTCAACAGCTTGCCGGTATCGGTACGGGGCAGGGTGGCGACGAATTCGACATAACGGGGCCGTTTGTAACCGGCGATGCGGGCGCGGACCCAGTCGACGACCCCGCGCGCATCCAGCGACTGGCCGGGATGGAGCGCGATCATCACCTTGACCGCCTCGCCCCAATATTCATGGGGGACGCCGAATACGACACAGTCGGCGATGGCGGGATGTTCGAACAGCACCGCCTCGACTTCCTTGGGATAGACATTCTCGCCGCCGGTCTTGATCAGTTCCTTGCTGCGGCCCATCATCGTGATCAGGCCATGCGCATCGAGCTGGACAAGGTCACCGGTGTGGAGCCAGCCGCCGCGCAAGGCTGTTTCGGTCGCCTCCGGGTTGCGCCAATAGGCGTTGAGTACGCTTGGCCCCCGGACGCATAATTCCCCGACCGCGCCGATGGGCAGCGGGTTATCATCACTATCGACAACGCGAACATCGAATTGCGGCAATGGCCGGCCACAGGCCTTGGGGTGGCGTAGTTGTTCCGCGCCCTTGATATAGGCGATGTAATTGCCTGCCTCGGTCTGGCCATAGCCGAGGATCGGTTCCGCACCCAATATCGCGCGCACCTCAGCCACCAGTTCCGGCGCGTGCATTCCGCCGCCCATGGTGACAAGCTGGAGAGTGAGCGGCAGCGGGTCGCTTTTTTGGGCCGCGATCATGTCTGGATAGAATTGCGGGACAACGCCCAGTGCGGTGCAGCGCAGTTCAGAGGCCATGCGGCGGGCCGCTTCGGCATTGAATTGGCGGGGCGCGATGATGATCGTCGCCCCCACCGTCAGATGCGCGAATAATAGTCCGGTGCCGCCGACATGGAACAAGGGCAGAGAGAGCAGCAGCCGCGTGTGTTCGTCGCTTTGCCACTGGCTGGCCATCGCCAGTGCGGAAATCACCTGCCCCTGTTGCGATAGCAGGCAACCCTTGGGTCGGCCCGTCGTGCCGCTGGTGTACAGCATGATCCACGGCAGTTCGGGGGCGGGGTCATCACCCGGATGGACGTCCTCATCCGCCGAGGCGATCAGCGCGTCATAGGCATCCGCTGCATTGGTTGCATCGGGTTGTTCGGCGACGATGATGATCGGCACATGCTGTGTCGCCACCGTCGCCAATGCGGCCAAGCTGTCGGACGCGAACAATATCCGTGGTTCGGCATTGTCGATGATCCAGCCCAATTCAGGCCCGGCCAATCGCCAGTTGAGCGGCAGCAGGATCGCCCCCAATCGGGCCGCCGCAAGATATAGCTCGACCAGTGGCAGGCCGTTGACGAGCAAGGCCGCGATACGGTCGCCCGCCGCAACCCCGCGTCCGGCCAGCGCGACGGCAAGCCGTCCCACCCGCTGATCAAGCTGGGCATAAGTGACGCGCCGTGTGCCGTCGATAATGGCATCATGGTCCGGAAAGCGCTGTGCAATCCGGCGCGACCATGCCGCCGCACTGAGCGCGGAGCCGTGCATCGTCAGTCCGCCCGATCCGGCAGGCGGATGGTGCAGTCCCCGACGCACACATCTTCATCGCCATTGCGGATGACAACATCGAGATCGACCCGCCCGTCATTCTCTGGTCCGCGCCAGACCTTCGTCACCTTTGCGATGCCCAAGATCGTATCGCCCGGATAGATTTGCCCGCGCATCGCGATCTTGCGGCGGAGCAGGAACGTCAATGGCCCCGCCCAATCGGTGACGGTGCGGTCGATCATGCTCTGATGAAACAGGGTATTGAGGAAGATGGTCTTCACGCCCTGCCGCTTGGCATAATCGGGTTCGTGATGGCCGGGCATATAGTCCCAGCCACCGGCGACATGAAGGATTGCCATCTTGTAGGTGACATCGACGGACATCACCGGCAGGTCCATGCCCTGCGTGACATCATTCCAATAAACCTGGTTGAGAGACATCAGTCGTTGGCCTTGTAACGGTAAAGGACATTGGTGGAGCGGGCGAGCAGCACATTGTGCTGGTCGCGATATTCGCTGACCGAGGTGATGAAATGGCCGGTGCCGACCTTGGTGGTTTTTTCCGGCGAAATCGCTTCCAGTCGGTCGGTCATGGTCAGCACCATGCCCGCGCGCACTGGCTCGAAAAATTCAAACTCGGTCGACACATTGATCGGCTTGTCGCCGGGCAATGGCACTTTTGCGGCCATGACCGAGATCGTGCGACGACCTTCGGGACGCCATTGCATCGGGATGGTCCAAGTCTGGAGCATCCCCGGCGGCGCCACCACACCGCCCCAATGCTGCTGAGCAAAGGCCTCATCCCAATAGCTTTGATTGGCATCCTGCACGGCGGAGCAATAGATTTTGATCATCGGGCCGTTGACCGGGACTTCGCCGATATTGGCTTCGGTCGTTCGACCAATCCATGTCAGCGCCTCTTCATAGGTGCCAAAAGTCAGGCCCAGCCCGCTTTCGTCGACAATATTGTCGTCGCTCACGTTCATCACTCTCCTATGGTACTTCTCTGCCTTGCTGGCAGATGAACCGATGCTGTTGCGTACAGTCTCGCTGTTGCCTTGCACTTCTCCCATTCTAATGATGACTGTCAAGTCATAATAATAATTGCAGGGCATGCCATGGTTATTCGCGTGTTTCAGGAGGCAGGCCAACGTCCTCTCTCATAACGGCAATTTGTTATTATGACTTGGAAATCACCGATAGATCATGCATGGCAGCAAGGCTGTGTGACATGATTGTCATCGCGAGGGCGTCATCATGCCGTGGTGCCGCTTGGTTGATCGGTGCGGCATGAATAGTTATGCAGAAGATAATGACTGGATATAGTGACTGGGCCGATTAATCGGCGGCGGGAAAGGAACGGGGTGGAAATGGCGATAGGCAAGGTAAAGGAGGCACAGGCCGAAATGGCGGCTCCCAAGCCTGTGCGCAAACGCACCCGTTCGCTGTCGCAAGAGTTGCGCAATCAGGCGACCCGCATGAAATTGCTGGAAGCGGCGGGGCGGGTAATCGGTAAATATGGCTATGCGAATTGCACGATTTCGCGGGTGACGGCGCGCGCGAAGATTGCCCACGGCACTTTTTACCTGCACTTCCAATCGCAGCAGCATCTGTTCGACAATATCCTGCCGGTGCTGGGTAGTCGGATGCTGCTCTTTATCGGTGATGCGCTGCGTGACAGCGATGACGTGCTTGATCTTGAACGACGCGGTTTTGCCGCCACTTTCGCCTATTTGGTCGAGCATCCCTATATGGTGCGGGTGACCGAGGAGGCCGCATTTTTTGCGCCCGAAGCCTATCGTCAGCATATCGACGACATGGTTGCAGGCTATGCGCGCTCCTTGCTGCGTTCGCGCATCGGCACGCAATTAGAAGATTTTCGCCCGGATGAATTGCCGATGCTGGCCCATCTTCTGATCGGTGCGCGGTTCCAGATGTTGTGGCAATATCGGCGTGAGAACAAGATCGACGCGATGCCACCTGCCGACATTGTCGAGACCTATATCAAGTTCATCAGCCACGGCATATTGGGTGATCGTAGCGGTATTGCCCGTCGTTAGGTGCCAGTAAATGGTCAGGCATCATCGGGCCTGACTGTTCTTTCATTTCATCTCTGCATGATGTGGCGCATCGTCTCGCTGCATGTGTGGCTGCGCCAATTTTTTGTATTTCGACTGATGATTCATAAGTCATCTTAATGCTTGCCGCGATGTTCGCCCGGGCATAACCTTCCGCTTATAAACAAGCGCCGGGAGAGGGTGTGTCCATGACGATGAATATTTGTGCGCGGTTGGGAATCGCATTCCCGCTATTTGCCTTCAGCCATTGTCGTGATGTGGTGGCAGCGGTTAGCCGTGCGGGCGGGATGGGCGTATTCGGGGCAGGCAGCCATACGCCGGAGGAGTTGGAAGCGGAGCTTGCATGGATCGATGCCCATGTCGATGGCAAGCCCTATGGGGTCGATCTGGTCGTGCCGGAACATCTGGCAGGGGGTGGTATTGACCGCACGGCCACCGATTTGGCGCGGGAGATTCCTGACGCGCACTGGCAGTTTACCCGTGATTTGCTTGAACAACATGGCGTGGACGCGTCACAGGTCGGGCCGGAAGATCGGGGCAAATTTGGTGATAATGTCAGCGTGCTCCCGGAAGTGGTCGAGGCCTCGCTCGACATTGTTTTTCGCCATCCGATCGCGCTCATCGCCAATGCGCTGGGTGTCCCGCCGCGTGCCATGATCGAGCGGGCGCGTCAGCATCAGATCCCCGTCGCTGCGCTGGTCGGCGCACGCGAACATGCGCTGCGTCAGGTGGAGGCAGGGGTCGATATTCTGGTGGTGCAAGGCACGGAAGCGGGCGGCCATTGCGGCGAAGTGTCGACGTTGGTGGTGGTGCCGGATGTGCTGGATGCACTTGGTCCGGACCGGACGACCTATGTGCTGGCAGCGGGCGGGATCATGACCGGGCGTCAGATGGCTGCCGTCATGGCGTTAGGTGCCGATGGCGCGTGGACCGGTTCGGTCTGGTTGCCGACGGTCGAATCGGAAGTGCCGCAGGCCGTGCGGGAAAAGCTTATCGCCGCCTCTCCCCGCGATGCAGTGCGTTCACGCAGTCGCACCGGCAAGCCTTGCCGCCAGTTGCGTTCGGCATGGACCGAGGCATGGGACGGTCCGGCCAGCCCCGGTCCATTGCCGATGCCGATGCAGCAACTTATCAGCCTGCCCGCCTTTGAAAGGATCGATCGCGCGACCGATGGGGGCAATCAATCCGCCCGTGCGCTCTCCAGCTATTTCGTCGGACAGGGCATTGGTCTTGTCCATGAAGTGAGCGACTGCCGCCAAGTCTATCGCGCGTTCGTTGAGGGATTTGCGGCGGGATATGGTGATTTGGATCGTTTTGCCCAAGGCGGGGACGGCAGCGCGGACAAGGGCTGAGGTCGCGGGACCGTGCGGGTGGGGAGGGTTGCCGCCAAAAGCGATGATTAGTGACTTTATAATCATAAATGACTTGACAGTCATCTTCTGATAGCGGACAAAACGCACGACTGTTACCGGTGAATGAACACGCGCTCAGACGCGACCGGGGCGGACAAGGTGACCTTGGAGAGGGGATCGTAGATGAAGAAGACATCGATTGGGATGATGCTTGCCGGCGTCAGCGCGTTGCTGATGACCAATGCAGCCTATGCCGAACAGGCGGCGACAGCGGGTGCTACAGACAATAGCGAATACGGCCTTGGCGACATTATCGTGCAGGCGCAAAAGCGTTCCGAAGTCGCCCAGCGCGTGCCGATCGCGATCACCGCGATTACGGGTGAAGCATTGGAAGCGCGTTTCGCCAGATCTTTCATCGATGTCAGCGGGTCGATCCCGAACGCGTCGCTTGAGCTTGAAGGCCTGTCGAACTTTGCGGCATCATTCTTCATTCGCGGCCTTGGCGTTGCCAATCGCGGTCCGTTCGTCGACCCGGCGGTGGCCACTGTCACCGATGGCGTAACCGATGGGCGCGTTGCGACATCCATCACTGAATTTCTCGATGTCGAGGCGGTCGAAGTGCTGCGCGGCCCGCAGGGGACGCTGCAAGGCCGCAATGCCACGGGCGGCGCGATCCTGTTGCGCCACAACAAGCCGGAATTGGGTAAGGTTGCGGGCAATGTCGGCGGTTCGATCGGTAATTACGGTCGCCATCAGGTCTATGGCATGATCAACCTGCCGGTGGCCGGTGATAGCGTCGCCTTCCGTATGGCCGCCAAATGGAGCGAGAGCGACGGCTTTTACCGCAATATCTATCCGGGCAAGGAAGGCCGCATGGGCGGTCAGAACCGCATTTCATTGCTGCCGAGCCTGCGTTTCAACGCGGGGGATTTGGATCTGGTGGTGCGCGGTGAATATGCGCGTTTCCGCGATGACGCTTCGACGCTTGCGCCGTTGATGGTCTGTCAGGCTGATCCACGCACGACCTCGTCTTCGGGTGGGCTGAACAGCTCTTATGTCGATCTTGTGGCCCAACAGCTTGGTGGTGCGACGGCGGCCAGCCTGTGCGCGCGCAACCCGGACAAGAGTGTCCGCACTGTCAATCAGGACCGTCCTCTGGGGGAGCGTGCCGATCTGAATGTCTGGGGCGTGACGGCGGAATTGAACTATGATGTCAATGATGTCGGCACCGTGACTTATATCGGCAATTACAAGAAGAATAAGGAAGTTTCGGCGCTTGATGTCGATGCAACCCCGCTCAATTTGCGGAGCAGCCTAGAGACGACGCATCATTGGCAGACGTCGCATGAATTGCGTTTCGCCTCGAACTTTTCTGACTTCATGGATTTCGTGGCCGGTGGTCTTTACCTCAAGCAGAACTATCATCTCGATCGCGATAACTGGAATACGCCGAACGTTTATCCGAACCTGACGCCGACCAATCAGTTCTCCGATCAGACGAACGAGCAAATCGGGCTGTTTGCACAAGCCAATTGGCATTTGACCGATACGCTGACGGCGGTGACCGGCGTGCGTTATTCGCATGACAAGAAGGATTTCCAGCTTTGCACCCAAGGGGCGGCGGGCGCGACCTGCGCAGCGGCGTTGACCAACACCGCCCGTGTGAATGACGCGAAAAAGAGCTGGAGCAACACCAGCCCGCGCATTGGCCTTAACTATCAGGCAACCGAGCAGACCCTGCTTTATGCCTATTGGGGTCGTGGTTTCCGGGCCGGTGGCTTCAATGGCGAGGCAGCGAGCTTCACCTCATCAGGCCCTTATGATCCGGAACGGGTGGACACCTATGAAGTCGGTTTCAAGACCGATCTGCTGGATCGTCACCTCCGCCTGAATGGTTCGGCCTTCTCGATGAGCGCCAAAAATCTCCAGCGCTTCAAGGCGCAGTTGAACAATAATGTGTTGGAGGTCATCACCACCAATGCGGCCGGTGCGAAGATCAAGGGCTTTGAACTGGAAGCAACGGCCCTGCCGGTCAAAGGCCTCGTGATTACCGGTTCGGTTGGTTATCTCGATGCGAAATACACCAATTTCTGCGTGGACCCGAACGGCACCGCCGCCAATGATCCGTCGTTGCAGAATTGCGGACCGCTGTCGAATGGCATTCAACCGGTTGACCTCACCAAGCTCAGCCTGACCCGTGCGCCGAAATGGAGCACGCGTCTCGCTGCGATGTACACGCAGGATCTGGGCAGCATGGGTAGTGCGGCGTTCAACGTCGACTGGGCCTATACCACCTCGGAAAATGTGACCGAAGGTGGCTTCCCGGTCGGGACCGAGATCGGTGTGGTGCAATATAATGGCTATAAGTTCCAGCCGGTCCGGCCTTCGACCAGCGTGATCGATGCCAGCCTGACATGGCGCGATAGCGAAAAGAAGTACAAGGTCTCGCTCTATGTGAAAAACCTCACCAACGAGACCTATTTGCGTAAGGGATCGATTGTCGGTGCCAATAGCAATGCGCAGGGTCAGGTGCGTGGCAACCTGTGGAACTTTGGTACGTATAACGATCCCCGCACCTTTGGGGTGGAGGCATCCGTTTCGTTCTAATCTAGCGTTACGGGGTTAAAATCAAAGGGGGCGTGGTTCGAAAAGCGGGCCGCGCCCTTTTTGTTTGCGGCCAGATGTCACCGCTTGGTCGGTGGCTGATTTATAATATGAAAATCATCTTAAAATCACAATGATCCGTATTGGACAGCGAAAACATGCGTTGTCACAAAAGTGCAGGATTTAGGAGAAGATAATGGAAGCCAATATGGCCCTCGCGTCCGCCGTTGATGGCGACGCGGAATTCCGCGCGTTGATGCGTGACAGTGTGGCTGGCCTGCTGGGCCGCCATGCCGATGCACCGAATGAAACCGCCTTATGGTCGGCGCTGGTCGCGCAGGGTTTTGTCCCTGTCCGTTCGGTTGCGGATGTCGGCGGTTGGCAGGGCGTGACGATGATGGCGGAGGCGCTGGGGCGCATTGGCAGTCGTGCGCCATTATTGGAATCGGCCATTCGCGCCCGCGCCCTTGGGGCGACGGACCTTGCGGGCGATCAGGCGACCGCCATTTGTTTTGCCGCGCCGCAGGATATTGAATGCCGGGATGGTCGAATCTCCGGGACATGCCATTTTCTGGTGGCGCATCCCGCATTGGAATGCGTGCTGGTTTTCCTGCCCGGTGGCGGCGGTGCGCTTGTCTCGCTTGCGGCGGCGGGGGTGTCGGTGGCCACTTGCGCGGTGATGAATGCGCCGCTCTGGCTGCGGGTGACATTGGACAATGCGGAGGCCGCATCCTTTTCGATCTCGCCAGATGAGGTCGCCAATCTGCATCGGTTGTACCGTCTTGGCCGCGCTGCGCGGGCGCAGGGCGCAGTGCGGGCGGGTTTCGATCTCGCGGTAGAACATGCCCGCACCCGCGAACAATTCGGGCAGGTCATCGGTCGCTTTCAAGGGGTGCAGCATAAGCTCGCCAACAGCCTGATCGCGCTGGAAGGCAGCAGTCTGCACATCGCCGGATCGGCGGCGGCCTATGATGGCGGCGGCGCTGATTGGGCGGGGCGTGCCGCTGCGGCGCTGGCTTTCGCCGGTCCGGCATTGCGCCAGGTCGCGCTTGATAATCAGCATATATTGGGGGCCATCGGCTATGCCGAAGAGCATCTGGCCCCCCATTTGTTCCGGCTGGCGCATATTGATCTGACCGTGCTTGGCGGGGTGCAGCAGGCGCGGAGCGAAGTCGCCGCGCAACTGCTGGATCGCGGTGAGCGGTTGGTGGCGGATACGGGCAATGCGGCCAGCGACTATCGCGCCCAGTTGCGCGACTGGCTGGCGACCAACTGGACCGCAGCAGAGCGCGAAGAGAATAGCCGTCGGCCATTTGAAGAGCGCAACTGGAATGTGGAATTCGCGCGTCGCCTTGGTCGTGATGGGCTGACCATGCTCACTTGGCCCAAGGCGATGGGTGGTGAGGGGCGCAGCCCGCTTGAACAACTGGCCTATCTGGAAGAGACATTCCTTGCCGAAGCGCCGATCCAGTCGACCACGGTCGCGAGTTGGATTTTGGGACCGGAGATCGTGACGCACGGCGCGCCCGAATTACAGGCGCAATTATTGCCGGGGATCAAACGCGGCGAATTGTCATTCTGCCTTGGCTATAGCGAACCGAATGCGGGGTCCGATCTGGCCGCGCTCAAGACACGGGCGGTGCGCGATGGCGATCATTATATCGTCACTGGCAGCAAGATCTGGAATACCGACGGCCACCGCGCAACGCACATGATCCTTGCCGCGCGGACCGATCCCGATCCGGCGAAAAAACATGCGGGTATCAGCCTGTTCATCGTGCCGATGGATGCGCCGGGCATCAATATTCGCCCGAGCATGGCATTTTACGGCCATTATTTTTCGGAAATATTCCTTGATGAGGTGCGGATTCCCGCAACAGCGATGCTGGGGCAGGAAAACCGGGGCTGGGGTGTGCTGATGAGCGCGCTCGCCACCGAACGGGTCATCATGGCGAGCTATAGCGCACAGGTGCAGCATTTGCTCGACCGGATTGTCGATCATGCGCGGGCGACGGGGCTGGTGAATGATCCATTTGTCCGTGACCGGCTGGCGGTGCTGGCCTGCGAGACGGAAACGGCGCGGTTGTTGGCGTTGCAGGCGATCATGCCCAAGGCAGATGGCAGCGCGCCGCTGGTCGAGGCGGCCATCGGCAAGGTCTTTGCCAGCGAATTGGGCGAAAGACTGGCCGAAAGCGCGATTGACCTGCTCGGCCCTTCGGCCCTGCTGACGCGGGGTGAGGCGGACGCGCCGATCCAAGGTGCCATCGATTATACGCTGCGTCAGGCCATCATGATGGTGGTTGGCGGCGGCACAGCAGAGGTGCAACGCAATATGATTGCCCAACGCGGGCTGGGGTTGCCGCGATGACCGGCCGTTTACAGCATCTTTTCCGCCCCCGTTCCGTCGTGCTGGTGGGGGCGTCCGACAAATCGGCTTGGTCGCAACTGATCTACGGCAATTTGCAAGACAGCGGTTTTGTTGGCGAGGTGATGGTCGTCAACAAGCGCGGCGCACCGGCCCATAATATTACCGGCTATGCGAATTGCCGCGACCTGCCGGATACGCCCGACCTTGCTTATGTGTTTGTGCCGGGTGACGCGGTGCAAGAAACATTGCAGGACATTGCGGCGGCCGGCATTGCGAATGTCGTGCTGCTGTCGTCCGGCTTTGCCGAGGCTGGGCCGCAAGGCGCGGCATTGCAGCGCGAGATCGGTGATTTCGCCCGGCAGAAGGGGTTGAACATGCTGGGGCCGAACAGCCTTGGCTTCAATAATTATGCCGGACGCGTCGCCATTTCAGCCTTTCCGGTGGATCAAAAGGCACGTCCCGGCGGGTTGGCGGTCATTTCGCAAAGCGGGGCCACCGCCCATGTCATCGGCCAGTTCGCGCGGATGCAGGGGATCGGTCTTGGCTGTGTCGTCGCCACCGGCAATGAAGAAGTGCTGGGCCTTGTCGATGTGCTGGGCCATTTCATTGACGATCCAGAGACAAAAGCGGTCGCGATTTTTGCGGAATCGATCAAGGACCCGGCTGGTTTTCGTGTGGTGGCTGCACGGGCGAGTGAGGTCGGCAAACCGATTGTCGTGCTTAAGGTCGGCAAGAGCGAATTGGCGAGCCAATTGGCACAGGCGCATACCGGTTCCGTCACTGGCGACGATGCGACGTTCGATGCCGTCTGCCGTCATTATGGCGTGATCCGCGTGGATTCCTTGGAAACCTTGGTGATTGCCGCCGGGTTGCTCGCGGATGTCGGGGAGATCAAGGGCGAGATCGGGATTATCTCGATTTCGGGTGGCGCGTGCGAAATTATGGCGGATCGCGCCGCCACTGCGGGCCTTGATCTGGCACCGTTCAGCGCCGAGACCAAAAAGCGGTTGTGCGAAATTCTCCCGGATTTTGGGTCGGTGTTCAACCCGCTGGATGTAACGGGCGCGGCGGTGCGCGATCCTTCGTTGTTCACGCGCATTCTCGATATTCTTGCCGATGATCCGGCGATTGGCCTTGTCGCCACGGTGCAGGATGTGCCGAGCGCACAAGGCGATACCCAGAATACGCCGATCCTGACGGCCATCGGGCGCGGGCTGACGGCGGCACGCGTGCCGGGCGTCTTGATCAATCAGGCGCTTCAACCGATCAGCGACCATAGCCGCGCGGTCATGACCGAATGCGGCATCCCGCGCGCCATTGGCGGCGTCGATCATGCGATGGCGGCCTTTGGCGCGTTGCAACGCTGGTCGCGGCGACCTCGCCATCAAACGGCGGCGCGCCCGATTGCGCAAGTGGCCGACCGTCCTTCGTCAGAGCAGCAGGCGTTGGCCTGGCTGCGGGACAGGGGCATCAAGGTCATGCCCTTTGCGCTGGTGACATGTGCGGACGACGCTATTGCGGCATGGCAAAAGATCGGCCAGCCGGTGGTGCTCAAGATCGCCTCGCCGGACATTCTTCACAAGAGCGATATCGGCGGTGTTCGGCTTGACCTTGATGATGAAGATGCGGTGCGGGCGGCGTTTGATGCGGTGATGGCCGCTGCGCGTCAACATCACCCGGATGCAGACATTGAGGGCTGTATCGTGGCGCCAATGCGGCGGGGCGGGGTGGAGCTGTTCGTCGGCACCGCACGCACGCCTTGGGGGCCGGTGATTGCCGCCGGGCTTGGCGGTGTGTGGATTGAACTGCTCAAGGATACCAGCCTGCGATTGCTGCCCGTTTCCCCTGATGACGCGCGCGCGATGCTCGATGAACTCAAAGGGGCGAAATTGTTGCAGGGCTATCGCGGTAGCGCCCCTGCCGATCTCGACGCGATTGCCGCGACGATCAGCGCCATCGGCGATGCGGCGTTGGCGCTCGGGCCGGAGCTGGTGTCGCTTGAGATCAATCCGCTGCTGGTGCGCGGCGCGGAGATTGAGGCGCTCGATGCCTTGGCCGTTTGGCAGCATGGCGAGGGGTGACCATCTGAAACAATTAAAAATAACTTAAAACAAACAAAAACAGGAGAGCGAAGAATGAGAAAATTTCACGTACAAATGATGGCAGCAAGCGTGTTGGCGACGGGGATGATCCCGGTCGGCGTCGGTCATGCCGAAGAACAAATTGCCGAAGCGGATAGCGGGCAGTTGACTGATATTGTCGTCACCGCCCGTCGTCGTGCCGAGCCGTTGCAGCGTACCCCTGTGTCGGTGTCGGCGCTGTCGGCGGCGGATATCGAGGCAAAGGTTGGCACCACGATCGTGGATCTTGGTAAGTCGATGCCGAATGTGCGCATCGATGCGCTTGGTTCACAGGGCCGTGCGGGCATGTTGGCCATTCGCGGCGTGAACTATGCGCGTTCCGATCAGACGGGCGATCCATCCACGGCCTTTTATGTCGATGGTCTCTATCAGACCCGTTCGACCATCAATATTCTCGACATGTTCGATCTGGAATCCATCGAGGTGCTGCGCGGCCCGCAAGGCACGATGTTTGGGCGCAATGCTTTTGCCGGGGCGGTCAATATTCGTTCCAAGCGCCCGACGATGGATTTCAGCGGTCAGGCCGAAGCGAAGGTCGCCAATTTCGGTCGGTACGAATTCCGGGGGGCGGTCAATGCGCCGCTCATCAAGGATGTGCTGGCGATGCGCGCCTCTGTGCTGGTGAGCAATTCCAAAGGTTTTTATCATTCGATCAAGGATAATGGTAAGCGCATCGGCGGCGATGACAATATCACGGGCCGGGTATCGTTCCTCTATACCCCGGCAGATGCGTGGAACGTCTTCCTGAAATATGAACATGTGCGCGACCGTGGCGAACCTACCCCTGCGCAGAATGCGTCGACGACAACGGCGATGGCCGCTGCAACGCCGGGCCTTGCCGCACAGACATTTGGTAATATCGTTGGCGATGCACCGAACCTGTTCAACTATCCGAAATATTGGACAAACGTCAACGCGGCGCCCGGCATGCGCAGCTTTGTTAATCAGGACAATGTCGCGCTGAACATCAACCATGAACTGGATGGCGGTTCGATTTCGTCGATCACGGGCTATCAACGCGCAAGCGATGGGCTGATTACCGATCCGATCGGCGGCAAGATCATCTATCTGACGAACTATTACCGCACCAACATCACCAGCGTCAGCCAGGAGTTCCGTTTCCTCAAGGAGATTAACGACAATTTCCAGGTCCTGTTCGGCACCTATTATGCCAATGATGACCTGAAATATGGCAACATCACCTATTCCGATTATGCCGGGGCGTTCAACTCGCAGACCAATGTGCAGCAAAAACGCGACAGCTGGGCCGTGTTCGGTGAATTGGAAGTGCGGCCAATGGACCGTGTGCGCTTGAACTTCTCCGGTCGCCAGATGTGGGAAGACAAGCATTTCTACTTCAGCCGTCAATCGCGCAACCCGAGCACGGTCCCGGCGGCAGTGGGGCTGGCAGGCGGCACCTTCCTGCCGCTGGCCACGCCTTATGTGACGCGCCAGAAGAGCTGGCAGAATTTCTCGCCAAAGATTTCGATGGACTGGCGTCCGACGGATGATGTGATGCTGTATGCATCATGGACCAAGGGCTTCAAAAGTGGTGGCTATCCGGCGATCACCAGTGTTGCGCCGACCGCTTATGATCCGGAAAAGATCGAAACATGGGAAGCGGGCATCAAGTCGTTCCTGTTCGACCGCAAGTTGCGCGCCAATTTGACGTTCTTCTGGAATAATCTCAGTGACCTGCAACGCAGCGTGAACTTCACCGATCCGGTGACGGGCGCCGCGACCAATAACGTCTTCAACGCGGCAAGCGCGGTGACCAAGGGCGTCGAGGTCGAATTTGAGGCGCGGCCCGTCGATAATCTGACGTTGCGGGCGTCCGGTGGTTATCTCAAGGCCAATTACAAGGATTTCTGCTCTGCCGGTTTCTCGTCCACGCCGATCCTCGGTCAGGCCGCGTTCCCGGTCTGCGACGCGGTGGCTGGCAAGGTCGATTATTCCGGCCTGCCTTTGTATAATGCACCGAAGTGGCAGGCGTCCTTTGGCGGTAATTACCGTGTCGATCTCGGCAATACGGGCAGCGTGACCTTCTATGGCGATGTCAATTACACCTCGACATTGTTCACCAATGATACGCCGTGGCCGATCAGTCGGCGCGGGGCGATGACGCTGGTGGATACGAGCCTGCAATGGAAGTCGGCGGATGAAAGCCTCTATGCCTCGATCTATGCCCAGAACCTGTTCAACAAGATCGACACCCAACAGGCGATCCGTTCGGGTGCGACGCTGACCGTGTTCAACTATACCCCGCCACGGCGTTACGGTCTCGTGATTGGTACTAAATTCTAAATTGAAAGAACCGGCGGGTATCAAGTCCAACCCCGATATTCGCCACGCTCGACCGGGATGCCTGACAAAGGCATCCCGGTCTTTTTTGTGCTATGGCCATTACCGAGGATTTGCCGCAAGAAGATCGCTTGGGGACATCCTTGAAAAGGGCGCGGTAATGCAGGGCGTGGATGTGAAACAGGTGCGATTGTTCGAGGCGGTGTCCCGTCATCGCTCCTTCACGCGCGCGGCGGCGGAACTCCATGTCGCGCAGCCCTGGCTCTCGGTGCAGATCCGGCGGCTTGAAGATGTGCTGGGTTTTCCGCTATTCGCCCGCAATCGTAAACAGGCGGTTGAACTGACGCCGCAGGCCAAAGACTTCATGCCGCTGGCATCGGCATTTCTCGCGGCGCATGACACGCTCGCGCGGGAGGTGGGCATGATCCGGCGGCAGCATGCGGCGACATTGATGTTGGGCGCGCCGGAGTTCAGTTCCGACATTCCTGAACGTCCTGCCTTGCTGAATGCCGTGCAGGCAGAATTTCCGCATATCGATCTCGATATCATTAATGGTCATTCGCCGATGCTGCTCGACCAATTGCGCGCGGGGACGATTGACCTGACGCTGGCGCTGGGGCCATTTCCGCATGGGCCGGAGTTTGAGGATGTCGTGGTTGCAGACACGCAATTATCGTTGCTGATCCCGGACGGCCATCCATTGTCGGGGGCGAAGCAGGTCACATTATCGGACCTGCGCGGCATGTCCGTTGGTAATTTCCGTCGTCGTCTCAACCCGCCAGTCTATGACCAGATGGCCAGCCATTTCGACGATTGCGGCGTGGAAATGGTGAACTTTCCGGAAGCGACGATACGTGGCGTGATCCAATATGCGGCGACTAACCAGATGCCGGTTATCGTGCTTGAATGGATGAAGGGCGTGGTAGCGGAGATGACCGGGATTACCTTGTGTCCACTGATTGCGCCGACGGTCAGGCTCCAATTACTGCTGGTGCGCCGTTCGGACGATGATCGTCCACAGGTGCGGGCTTTATGGTCGCAAGCGGAAAAAATGGCGGCCCGTCGTTTAAGCGAGGTAGCGCTCAACTGAGCTGCCAGATTGGCTGACCTCCCAGATTTGGCAGTTATGTTGAACCGCGCCTCACTTATGATCAGGGGATAATAATGCCCTTGGTTTGCTGATTTTCTGTAAATACATGCGGTGTCTGGCCGGAGAGTGGAATGCAGTATTTTTCGGTGGCCGAGGCCATCACAATGCCCGGTTTGCGGTTGGTACTAAGTGCTGGTGTACCCGGCCCTTGGGGCGAGGCGGCGAAGGCCATGCTTCATGCGCGCAACGTCCCTTTTGCGGCAGTCGCGCAGGAACCGATGGGGGCGAATGAGGCGCTGTGCGAATGGACAGGCCATCGCAATGCGCCGACTGCCGTCTATGATGATGAACCGCCACTGACCAGCTGGTTTGACATATTGATGCTGGCTGAACGGCTGGGTTCTGGGCCGTCGTTGCTGCCAACTGCCTCCGCAGATCGCGTCTTGTGTCTGGGCTTGATCATGGAAATTTGCGGTCAGGATGGTTTTGGCTGGAATCGCCGGTTGAACATGCTGGCCGGGGTGTGGGGGGCGCAAGACGTAGCGGACGCCGCGCCGCATGAACGGGCATATATTCGGCAATATGGTTTGTCGCCACAGGCAGTGGCGCGGGCGCCAGATCGGGTGGCGGATATTCTCAAGATGCTGGCGGCACGTCTCCATGCGCAGAAGGCCGCAGGGTCGGACTATCTTGTCGGCGAACGGTTGACAGCGGCCGATCTCTATTGGGCATGTTTCTCGCAATTAGTCAGACCTCTGCCGAAGGAGGTCAATCCGATCCCCGATTATGTCTGGGACTTTTATTCGGTTATGCCAGACGTGGTCGCGGCGGCGCTCGACCCCATATTATTCGCGCATCGCGATCGCATTTACGCGCATCACATCGGCTTGCCATTGGATTATTGAGATGATTGACCTGCACTATTTTCCGACGCCCAACACGTGGAAGGTCAGCATCATGCTGGAGGAGTGCGCGCTCCCCTATCAGCTGCAGATCGTCGATATTACGAAGAATGATCAGTTCGCCCCTCATTTCCTGACGATCAGTCCAAACAATCGTGTCCCTGCTATCGTTGATCACGATGCGCCTGAGGGGGCTCGGTCCGTGTTCGAATCCGGGGCTATTCTTCTCTATCTTGCCGAAAAGACGGGGTCGTTTCTCGCGGCTGAAGGTCCGGCGCGGACACAGGCGATGGAATGGCTGTTCTGGCAGGTCGGGGGTCTTGGGCCGATGGCGGGACAGGCCCATCATTTCCGCCGATACGCACCGGATGGCAATGAGTATGCGGTTGCACGCTACACCAATGAATGCGCGCGGTTATATGGCGTGCTTGATCGTCATTTGGTTGAGCGAGACTGGATTGCCGGAGATTATAGCATTGCCGATATGGCATGCTGGGGTTGGACGTGGTTCCATCGCCTGCACGGGCAAAATCTCGACGATTTTATCAATGTCAAACGGTGGTTTTTCGCTATGTCGGCACGGCCAGCGGTGCAGCGCGCCAAGCAATTGGGATTGGACGCCGTATCACCCGCGACGCGCGAGATGCTGCAAGGCGATTATTACATGCAGGACGATGCGTTCGCCAAGGATGAAACCCGCGTGCAATAGGCACCGCCGACAGCGGCATAACACTTTGTGTCAGGCTGGATGGCTTTACGCGGGCTGGGCCTGACTAAGGGCGCGTAAATCCTCCATGAGGTGGACCGGCGGACTGTCATCGATCGGCATGCAGGTCGCCATTTCAATCTGACGCAGCGTATCCGACAGGCGGAATTCGAATGTTTCGCCTCGTGCCGGGTTGCCGCCGCTACCGCCATAGACCGACAGGAAGTGGAGAAATACAAGGCTTGAACTGACAAGTCGGCGCTGGGCGGTCGCATCGGATAGATGGGCAAGGCATTTGCGCAATAGGGCCAGCAGGCGCACCAGCACAGGCGGCAATGGCGTGCCGAAGTCGCCGAACCATGTCGATTTCTCGCGCAATAGATATTGGCAGAGGAAGTTCGCGTAACTTTGGTTGCCATCGCGATCCACCAGCGCCGCTTGCGGCAGATAGATGATTTCGAGAATGGTGCGCGGGTCGTCCAGACGGCCCTGTTGTTCAGCGCGATCCAGCATGCGCCCGCGCATCTCCTCCAATTGCCCCATGCGATAGGCAAAGACCGCGCGGATCAGTCCTTCACGGGATTCGAAATGATATTGCGCGGCAAAGGGATTGCGCTGTTCTGCCGCGACCGCGATTTCGCGCATCGAAGCGCCGTCGATCCCATTTTCTGCAAATAATTTTTCCGCAGCGAGAATGATGCGAACCTGCACGTCGGAAAATGGCTGGGTAAAGGGCGCTGTGATTGTTGGCTCGTCCATATCGGTGATCATAGCCAGATATTCGCCTCAAAGCCAAGCCAGCGCCGCGGCAAATCCGCAGGCGCTGGACTGACATAAAGGATCAGTCGCCGACCGAATCCGGTTGCAGGGCGATGGTCAGGCCATCGAGACTGTCGTCGCACAGGATCTGGCATGACAGACGGGATTTGCCGGTGTCGAAGCTGTCGAGTGATTCCAGTAATTCGCGTTCTTCCTCTTCCATCGGCGATAACTGCCCGAAGTAAGCCCCGTCGACATGGATGTGACAGGTGGCGCAGGCACGACCGCCGCCGCATTGCGCGATGATCGGCAGACCCGCATCGCGCATCGCCTCCATCACGGTCCAGCCATTGCGGGCGTCAATATTCACTTCCCCATCACCGGGGACCGAAACGATAATCTTCATGTGTATATGCTCCTAGCTGTCATAGGTCAGGCGCGTGGTGTCCAGACCAAGGGCAGGCGTTCGACGGTGCAGACGATGCCGGATTTGTGGCTGATCTTTTCGCCTGCCGGAATTTCGAATTCGGGAATGCGCTTCAGCCATTCCTCCAGCGTCACAATTGCTTCCAACCGCGCGAAATGCTGGCCTGCGCAGATATGCGGGCCATCGCCAAAGGTGACATGCGAGATGCCTTTGCGATTGAAGTCGACATGCATCGGGCAGGCGTTCATGCGGTCATCGGTGCCGGTGATGAGGGTCGGCACGCAGACCATGTCGCCTGCCTTCATCTCGACGCCGTCGCATTCGGTGTCTTCCTTGACCATGCGCGCCTCGGCCACCACCGGGAAGCGGCGGAACAATTCCTCAATACCCTTGCGGATCAGGGCTGGATTCTCCACGAGCTGGCGGCGATGGCCGGGATTGCGGGCGAGAAATTCCATGAAAAAGCTCAGTACGTTCACGACCGTATCCAGCCCCGCAACCAGTAGCAGCGACACCAGCCCCCGCATTTCATCGCGGGTCATTGGGCGGCCATCAATGTCATGGTTGATCACGATGCTGATGAGGTCTGCGCCGGGCGTTTTCAAACGCTGTTCGATGATCGGATCGACATAGCGGAAGACATTGGCCATGACCTCCTCCATCGACATCGAGCCATCCGGACGGGTCATCTGGTCAATCCAGTCCTTGACCTCTGCGGCATCCTCATGCGGCAGATCGAGCAGATTGAGGAAGACTTGGACCGGGAATTGCTTGGCATAATCATCGGTGAAATTGCATTTGCCCTGTGGGACCAGCGCATCGATGATCCTGACCGCAACCGAACGCACCATCGGTTCCATAGCCTTAGTCGCGGTGATGCCGATTGCCTTGTTCAACACCTCGCGAAAGGGGGTGTGCTGCGGCGGGTCGAGGCGGGTCGGGACGAGGCCGTAATTCTCACCCTCTGATTTCGGTAGCCAGATGATGTGGCTCGAAAAATGGGCGGGGTCGCGATACATCGCGCGGACACGCTTGCCGCGTACCGCAATCCAATGGCCTTCATTATGCGGTGTCCAGACGATCTCATAGGGCGTCGACTGCTGCAATTTGATCCAGGCTTCATGCACGCTCATGTCGTCGATGCCGGGCGGATTGAAGATGTCGAAATCAACCACGCGATCTGCCGGAACATGGGACGGCACCGGGGCCAAGGGCTTGGTGGGGGCAATTGCGCACTCAGTCATTGCACTCTCCTCAGAGAATTTAAAACGTTTGTTGTAACAACACTTGTTTTAAACCTATTGGAGGGCAGGGGTCAATAGCGCCTAACATACTGAAATATATATGGCTGCAGATTCAGCCGCGCGGTGATGCGGATGAATCTGCAGCCATGGATGGGCAGTAAAAAGGCAAATTGGTGGGGGCGACGGTGCGCAGTGACGCCGTCGCGTATGCCCCTTCTTTTTAATCTAAAGGCGGCATCGCTACATATTTATCGAGCGTCTGGTGCATGTGACGGATGCGGACCTCTTGATAATTGGCAAGGGTCATGCCGCGTTTTTTGACGGTGGTGAAACCTTCCTGCTGGGCACGCAGATTGCCGGTATCCTGATCGAACACGATGCCAATCGCTTCATCCATGCCCGGCACGGTCGTGTAGGATTGATCGGCGGTCAGGCGCACGCGTTCGGCGGGCAAAGGACGCTCGCCACTGGCGGGGATCGGCGGCAGGACGAGCAAGTCGAACAACGACTGGTTCGGGTCTAGCCCCAAGGGGCGGAAGCGGTAGATGATCGGGAATGACAAGGCGAGGAAGAAGAATCCGTTCGGAAACACGAAATATTGCAGCGTATCGATCATTTCCGATGTGCTGCGATTTTCCATGTCCAGCCCGCTTTGTTCGCGCACCAGATCCTTGAAATATTGCGCCATGACATGGCGCGCGCGGCCATCATCAGGCACGGTCAGCCGATCGCCAAGGGTGGTGCGGTCGCCCAGCAGCATGGAATCAAGGATCTTTTGTTCGCTGCTATCGCCCTTGAAATTGGGGCTGGAGATACCGGTCAATGCGAACAGGCGGTTCACATGATCGTTGTAAATGTCATATTGTGTGTTGATGTCACCATTGGCTATCAGCAATTGCGGATGGGTCGCGACCAGATGGTAGGATTCCATAAAGGCCTCCATCGCGGTCTTCCAATTGCAGGGGAGTTCCTTTTCGACATGCATCGCGATGTAGCGATTTTCCATCGCCGCCGCCTTGGCATGGGCGGGTAGCGGACCGAGATATTCCTCCAATGACGGGGCATCCGGGTCCATATTGATGAACACGAATCCGCCCCATGTATCGACGCGCACCTGCGGCAGCGTGAATTCCTCCTGATCGACATGGGGGAAATCCCATGCACAGGGCAGGTGCTTCAACTTGCCGTCGAGATTCCAGCTCCAGCCATGAAACGGGCAGGCCAGTTCATGCGTGAAGCCCTCAGAATTGGCGGGTTTCAGCTTGGTTCCGCGATGGAGGCAGGCATTATAGAAGGCCTTGATTTCGCCCGCTTCGGTGCGAGTGATGAGGATCGATTTGCCAACTACCTCATAGACATAATAATCGCCCGGTTCTGCGATATGTTCTTCGCGGCAGGCCCATTGCCAGGTGCGCGGCCACATGCTTTCGGCTTCTTTCTGGAAGAATTCCGGGCTGGTGAAGCGGGCAAAGTCGATGTCCTCATCGCCGAGAAAGCGATAGGATTCGGTTTTATAGGCTTCTGGCTGCCGGTCGATATCGCCATCGGCGCGCAGGACGTCCTGCACGCTATCTGCGGGGCAACGGGCAACGCCGGGCGCATTGTTGGTCATGCTAAATGATCCTGATTAAGACTGGGCAGGGGGCGTGGGAAAGAAGCGGCGCGTGGTGTCGAATGATCGGGTTGCCGCGGTTTGGACATCAAGGCCGCGAAGTTCATCGGACAGTATCTCTACGCCATAAGCGCCGTTGTAGCCGGTGGCGGCGATGCTCTGCAGGAATGCGGTAACCGGCAGATCACCTTCCCCGCAAAAACGGCGACGGTCTACAGTGTCTTCGTCGATTGTGCCGATTTGCACCGCATCCGCATCGTCGAGTTCGATGTGGCGGATGTATCTGGAATCCATCGCAGCGATGTCGGACAGCTTCACCCCGCCGCGCGACATGTGCCAGATGTCGAGCAACAGCCCGCCATTGGCACGGCCTGCGCCATCGACGATGGCGATGCCGGTGGCAAGATCGGCGATGGAGCTGGTGGGATATAGCTCAATGGCGACACCGGTGCCGACAGCCGCCGCATCATCGCATAATTGAGCAAAGGACTCCGCCATATGTTCGATGGGCCAGCGACCGCCCATCACATCGCCCGCCGCTTTGAAATGCGCCGCGCCGAGACTCTCTGCACCCTTGAGCAGCACCGCGCGGGCCTGATCGGAAATCGCGCGGCGTTCGCCTGTCGCGAACCAGTCGAGCAGCACTTCGAGTTCGAGAAACTCCATCGCATTGGCCGACAGGATGCGCCGCATTTCCGCCGCGCCCAAAGTATCGAGCAGATGGGCCAGATCCTGATGGCCGATACCGATGCCGCGATAGCCCGCCTTTGCCGCTGCCTCGGCCCGCGTTGCAAAGGGGATCGGGCTGATCGTGGAGGTGTCAAACGGGTTGATGTCGCCCGCGAGCGTGAAATAGGCCGCAACCAGCAACGGATCGGAAGGTAACGCGATGGTGGGTGCGGTCATATGGTTTCCTCTGCGGATAATGGGGCGAGCGTGGCAGGACTGCCGCCCGCCATCAGATGATCGATCATCGCGTGATATTGGGCGATGCGGCTTTCTTGCCGGGCCAGCACGGCACCGCGATAGCCGCGCGAGCGAAAACCCTCTTGCTGGGCAGCGAGCACCCATGCGTCGTCGCTCAGGATCGGGCCGAGATTGGCCTCGCCATATTCGACAAGATCGCGCGGGACATTGTCGGTGATGTTGTCATCCGCGCCATTGGTCAGCATCTTGGCCCAGAAGCTGCCGGTCGCGGCGGTGTAAAACCATGTGTCGAGGATGCAGCGATTGGGATCATCGCCATCCGGCGTCGCCCGCAGCAGCAGCACGCCATCCGCATTGAACGTCAGGGCGGAATTGGGGAATAACGTGAAATGATAGGGATCGGTGAGCTGATCATCGCTTAACCGCGCATAATGATCCATACCCTTGCTGGCCGCCAAGGCGCGTTTCTGCTGTTGCAGCGCGATGCGGGTGTCGCGTTCCCGCCCGATAAAGTCGGCGGGGTCCAGCCCCCATTCGATCAGTTCCTGCGCGATTTGTGGCCCAATCGGCGTGCCTTTGGGCAGGCGTTCGGCCTGAATCGAGCCGTGGTTGATCGATACCGCATGGCCATTGCCAAATTCGGTCGTCTTGGTCTTGCTGTAATGATCTTCCATATAATGCAGCCCGACCGGATGGGCGGCGGCGATATGATAGGATTCATGGAAATTATCCATCGCCGTTTTCCAGTTGCACGGCATGCGCACGCTGGTGCCGGAAATCCGCTTGAGCCGATCGGACGGATAGGTCTGCAACATGTCCCACACCGGCCCCAGATAGGATCTAAGGTCGATCGCGTCCGGGTCCATGTTGATCCAGACGAACCCGCCCAACACTTCGCAGCGAATATCCGCCAGCCGCAACGTGCCGCATGGGTTTACCGGGAAATCTTCGGCATCCTGCGCATGGGTGCATGCGCCATCCAGCGCATATTTCCAGCCATGATAGCCGCAGGTAAATGCTGAAAGCGATCCTTCCCCGGTGGTGACGAGCTGGTTTCCGCGATGCTGGCAGATATTGTAGAAACATTTGATCGAGCCATCATCCTGCCGGACGGTGAGGATGGATTCGCGACCCACTTTCGAGACGACGAAATCCCCCGCGTCCGGCAGTTCACCCTCATGGACCAGCAACAGCCAGCTGCGCGACCAGACACTTTCCCATTCGCGCTCGGCAAAATCGCGGGAGGTATAGCGTTTGGCGTCCAGAGTCCGGTGCTGTTCAATGCCCATATAGGATGGTCCTTTGGGGTGAGAGAAGGTGGCGGGGATTATCGCGCGGTGTAGCCGCCATCGACCACCAGTTCGCTGCCGGTGATATAGGAGGAGTCGGTCGAACACAGGAACGCGATGGCGGCGGCGACTTCCTCGGATTCGCCCATCCGGCCCATTGGCGTCGTCTTGTTGAGTTCGGTGATGAGCGCATCGGCATTCGGCATGCCGTTTTCGCTGGCGATCTCTTTCAGGCCGCTTAGCGTCAGCGGTGTCGCGACAAAGCCGGGGTGGACGGAATTAACGCGGATCGGCATCTCGCGACTGGCAAATTCCACCGCCGCAGATTTGGTGAACAGCCGGGCTGCGCCCTTGCTCGCGCAATAAGCGGACACATTGGCAAAGCCGACAAGCCCCAGCATCGACGATATGATCACGATGCTGGACCCGCCTTTGCGCGCCTTGCCGGAGGCGGACATCAGGCTGGAGAAGGCCTTGGTGCCAAGGAAAATGCCATCAATGTTGACGGACTGCACCTTGCGCCATTCGCTGAATGTGATCGTATCGATATAGCCATTACCGGATGTGCCGGCATTATGGACGAGGATGTCCAGTTGGTTTTCATGCGCATCGACATTGGCGCGGGCGGCGTTCCAATCATCCTCATTGGCGACATTGAGGCGGATATAGCGTGCGCGTGCGCCAAAATTTGAAAGAATGGCCGCGACCTTGGGGTCTGCCGGGTCGGCAAGATCGGTCAGGATGACCTGCGCCCCATCGGCGTGCAGCCGCTCTGCCGCCGCCAAGCCAATGCCGCTGAGCGCGCCCGTGACAAGTGCCACATTGTTATTGAAACCTTGCATCCTGATCTCCTGATATATGGCTGGCTCGCCAGCGGGTCATAGCGAAGGTCCGGCTGTGTTCAGCTCATGTGACCTTCCCGTTGAATAATGGGGATTGTTAACCGCGCTGGTGGTTGGCTTTCATGTCTCTCTCCAGTTTTTTCATGTGATATTTTGCGGCAGTTTAGATAATACAATGTTCTATAATAAACCTGATACAAAGATCAGCTTGGTCGCCATGCACGGCGTACACATGCTTATCTTGCGGTAAAACGCCCCATTTTTGCGTTTGGTGTTTGGGTCGGTCGTGATGATGCGAAGCGCGCGCATTGGCGGTGCGTTGAATGAGATGGAGCCAGCTTGCCTCGTAAAGTCGATCATGATGAACGCCGGTTGCAAATTGCCACGGTTGTCGAAAACCTTGTCTTGGCGCACGGGATCGAGGCGCTGACCATTCGCGACGTGGCCGCGCAGGTTGGTTTTAGCACCACCGTTGTCTGCCATTATTTCCGCAATAAGCTTGAGATGCTGGTGTTCACCCATCGCGCCGCGCGACAACGTGGCGAACAATCCTTGATGGAGTCGCTGCGCACAGGTCGAGATGTGATGTCCGCCGCCGAAGAACTGCTGCCGATTACCGAGGCGCGTTGGCGCGACTGGCACAGTATTTTCGCCTTTTGGGGGCTGGCCCCTGCTGAACCGGCGGTGCGCAGCGAATGGGCTTTGGGTGTGGCGGGGGCCAAGCAGTTGTTTGCCCAATTGATTGTGGCGGGGCAACAATCAGGCATGGTGCGTGCCGATCTCGATGCGCAGGCGTTGGCGACGCAATTCTTGGTGTGCATCAACGGGATTGCATCCTTGGTGACGCAAGATCGGGATGCATGGCCAGCGGCGCGACAAAAAGCGTTGCTGGGCGATATGTTGCGAGGAAGCTTGGCGCCGATGCCGGTGCCTATGATCTGATGGGCGCACAGGCGCGATCCATATAAAAGGCCCCGTGGTCATGGCGATCACGGGGCTTTTTATTTTAGGGTAATCGATCAACCCTGATCAACGGGGTCGGCCTCGCAGCCGACCCCGGCTAGATCAGAACTTCACGCCCATGGACACGCCATAGGTGCGCGGTTCGCGGGCCGTGCCGAAGGACCACAGGCCAGCCACGGTGAAGCCGTGGGTCGGGCCCTTGTCATTCAGGAGGTTGCGACCATAGACGGTCAGCTTGGCTTCGGTCCCAGCGAGATCGAACTTGGTGCTGAGCGCTGCATCGACCAGATCCTGCGGGTTGTTACGCACGCGCGGATCGTTGCCGAGCACCTTGTAGGTGACAGCGCCGTTCGTTGCGGTGCTGATCGCCGTCACGCCAGCAGACGAGATCTGCTGATCATAGGCGCCGATATGACGATAGCCGAGATTGGCCAACACTTCACCAAAGCTGGTCGGCACGGTGTAATCAACCGAGATCGATGCGTTGAACTTCGGCGCATAGATCATTTCGTTACCCGAATAATCATAGCTGTCGAGAACGCCTGCGATCGGACCAGCTGCCTGAGTGACAAAGCCCTTGAACTTGTTCTTCAGATAACCTGCCGAACCGTTGATCCGCAGACCTTCTGCCGCACGCAAGGTGAAGTCGGCTTCAATACCCTTCAAGGTTGCCGAGCCGACGTTGGACGTGACCGTCTGGTTGCCGGTCGGGCCACCCGGAATGGTGTTGTTCTGCTGGAGCTTGTCATATTTCGCATAGAAACCAGCGAAGTTCAGCTGCAGCTTACGATCGAACAGATCGAGCTTGGTGCCGATTTCGTAGCTGTCCACGGTTTCCGGCTTGTAGGCACGGGCCGCTGCAACCGGTTCTGCTGCACGCGGCGAGAAACCGCCCGAACGATAGCCACGCGACCATGAGGCATAGAGCATGGTTTCGTCGGTCGGACGATAGTCGACGCCCACCTTCGGGGTGAACTTCTTGAAGGTGCCGCTGCCCTGACCGATCAGGCCATCCGTTGCGAAGGCATTGGAGAGCGCTTTTTTGTCACGGGTGTAGCGACCACCGAAGGACAGGCGGAGCTTATCGGCAAAGGCCCAGTTGAAGTCGCCGAACAGTGCGATCGACTTGCTATCACCGCTCACGAATTGCGCATTGGTGTCGTAATCAATCGGATCGACAGTTGGCGCAAACCCGAACACGCGCGAATATTGGGTGAGGTTGTAGCTAGACTTGAAGTAATATGCACCGACAACATAGTCGAAGGTGTCACCGATCTTGCCTGCGCCACGGAGTTCCTGACTCCACTGCTTATAATCCTGAAGGCGGCGAACATAATAAAGATCAGTCGTCGAGGCGTCGAAATCCTGCGTCTGATTTTCTTTCGACTTGCGATAGCCGGTGACCGAGGTCAGCTTGATACCGCCGAGATCCAGGTTCATTTCCAGCGTGCCAGCAGGCGCGCTGTAACGGCCTTGTGCGGGCTGGCCGAACACGGTGTATAGATCGCCGCTCTGGTTACGATTGCACTGATCTGCCGGGATCAGGCCGCAGAAGACTTCACCGGTCTTGGTGATGTTGGACACATCGGTGTCGTATTTCTGGACCTGCTTTTCAACGGTCAGCAACGCGTCGAAATTGCTGTCGGTCGGCTTGACGAGCAAGGACACGCCGAAGTTTTCATTGTTGTTGCCACCACGGCGTTCGCCGGTAATGCCATGGCGATAAACGCCATCCGTCTGATTGTGGAAGTAGAAGACCTTGGCTGCAACCTGATCGCCAACGATCGGTGCGTTCACCACCGCGCGGGTCGCGAAGGTGTTGAACTTGCCATAGGAGGCTTCGAACTTGCCGCCGAATTCGCCGGTCGGACGGCTGCGCTTGATGTTGATCACGCCGCCGATGGTGTTGCGGCCGAACAACGTGCCCTGCGGGCCGCGCAGCACTTCGATCTGCTCGATGTCGAACATGTCGAGGAACTGGCCGGTGTTGGTGCCGATGAATACGCCGTCAATGACGACGCCGACAGTTGGTTCTTGCGACTTTTCGATGTCGGCATAGGTCAGGCCGCGGATCGAGAGGTTAGCAGCAGCGCCGCCCGAGTTCTGGTTGGTGATCAACAGGTTCGGCGCAGCGCCGGTCAGATCGCCGACGTTAAGCGAAGCCTTGTTTTCCAGCATCGCGGCATTGACGGCGGTGATAGCGACTGGGGTGTCCTGCAGCGATTCATTGCGGCGACGTGCGCTCACGATGATTTCTTCAAAGCCGGTATTTTCGGCCTGTGCGCCTGCTTCCTGCGCCTGAACTGGGGCCGCAATGGCCATCGCCAGCGAACTGGCAAAAGCGGTCAGCATCACCTGCTGCCGCAACATTGATTTCTTCATATTTATCCCCTTTAATATTAAGTACGCGATACAAATGAACTGGGTTATTCTCTACATCCTGTTAGGCCACCTAGTTCCCAGATGCCGGGGCCTGTTCTTCGGCAAGTCATCGCTACCGTTTTGAACATAGTGTAGAGTAAATGGTAAATAACGTCATGTCCTGCGACGCAGATGCGGCAGGAATATCGAGAAGATGAGATTTTTATTGCAAAGATGAGGCGCTGCGTAGGTACTGCAAAATTAATTGCTGCCCGATGTTGGCCGGTCAATCTTCATATTTCATCCCCTATTTTATTGTCGCGATTTTCGCGATACTGCCCGCAAGATCGCTGTGGGGCATGGAGATGTCAATCCTAGCATTATACACAGGCATGCTAGGCTCACCCGCGATGTGCCGATAACCTCGAAAAATAGCCGTTTATGAAGAGATTATGAGGTGGCGGACAGCAAGGAGAGGTCGTGTCCGGGCGGGTTGGATTTGCGCGTTGCCCAGATGAAAAAGCGAATGAGCATCAGCGTGCATGCGCAGCTCGGACGTGTAAAACCATATTTTTCGCTGCCGACCCCGGTTTCGTTCGGGGCCGCTTCCATCGCCTTTGATGAGGGCGCGTTCAGGGCAAAATCTGTGTTCATCATCTGAGCAATAGCAGCGGATTATGACGATTGAAGTGAATTGCCGTGAAGGAATCGTGACACTCTTCTTCGCGATCTGTCGCAACATCATGCCAGACGGATGATGTCTGATGGTTGACCAATGCGCCGCAACAAGAAAGAAACGGTTGGATGAGACATGTCTATCTGATCGCAGGGTTTGTGGCGTTGGCCTTGGGGGCGATTGGGGCGGTGTTGCCGCTGCTACCGACCGTGCCATTTCTGATTTTGGCGGCTTTTTGCTTTGCGCGAAGCAATCCGGAATTTGAGGCGCATCTGCTCGACCATCCGCAATTTGGCGAGGCGATCCGGACATGGCGGACGCGTGGGGCGATCAGTCGCAGGGGCAAAAAGGCGGCAAGCATCGCCTTTGCCATCAGCCTGGGATTGGCATTTCTCCTGATGGACATGCCTTGGCCTTTGGTGTCTGTTGTCGCCATCGGCTTGACGGCGACATGGATATGGACCCGGCCCGATGCGTGAGTGTTGCCTGCCAATATGTCCAGAATTGGGAATGATGCTTTGAAGACGATTGCCACGCTGACGATGAACCCGACGATTGACGGGGCCTGCGCGGCGGAGCGCGTATTTCATACCCATAAGATCAGGACATCCGGCGACCGTTACGATCCGGGCGGCGGCGGCATTAATGTGGCGCGGGTGCTGGCGCGGCTCGATTGCCCGGTCAGGGCTTATTATCTGGCGGGTGGGGCGACGGGGTCGGTGCTCGATCATCTGCTGGACGAGCAAGGGCTGGATCGGGTGCGGATGGACATCGCGGGCAATACTCGCATCAGCATGGCCGTGCTGGAACATGCGACCGGGCGCGAATATCGGTTCGTGCCGGAAGGCCCGATGTTGAGCGAGGCCGAATGGGCAGGCGCGCTTGATCGCCTTGCACATATCGAATGCGATTATCTGGTGGCGAGCGGATCATTGCCGCGCGGGGTGCCGGTCGATTTCTATGCCCGGATCGGGGCGATGGCGGCGGCCAAGGGCATTCGCTTCGTGCTCGATTCTTCCGGGGATTCACTAAAGGCGGGGCTTGATGCAGGTGGTGTGTTCCTTGCCAAGCCGAGCGCGGGCGAGTTCGAGCAACTGACGGGGCGCAGTTTCGATACGCCAGCGGCCATCGGCGAGGCGGCGCGCGATCTGGTCATGGCGGGGCAGGCGGCGCATATCGCCGTCACCATGGGACATTTGGGCGCGGTGCTGGCGAGTGCCGAAGGCTTTTGGCATTTGCCCGCGATCGAGGTCGAGGTGAAAAGCGCGGTCGGGGCGGGGGATAGTTTCCTTGCGGCGATGACCTGCGCCTTTGCCCATGGCCGGGATGCGCGGACGGCCTTGCGTTATGGCATGGCGGCGGGAACGGCGGCGGTGCTGACGCCGGGTACCGATCTGTGCCATAAGGAAGATATTGATCGGTTATTCCACGATATGGAGGGGATGTAATGTTGCCGACGCCCGAAATCACCTTTCACGGGGCCGCAGGCACGGTCACCGGCTCCTGCATGGAATTGCGCGTCGGCGATCAGCGGATCTTGATCGATTGCGGTCTGTTTCAAGGCTCGCGCACATTGGAAACCCTCAACCGCGAGCCGTTTGATTTTCAGGTGTCGGAGATCGCGGCAGTGATCCTGACCCATGCCCATATCGATCATAGCGGCCTGCTGCCCAAATTGGTGGCCGAGGGCTTTCGCGGCCGGATCTGGTGCACGGCATCGACCCGCGACCTATTGTATCACATGCTGCCCGATGCCGGGCGCATTCAGGAATTCGAAGCGGCGCGCCGCAATCGCCGCGCCGACCGCGCCGATGAGCCACCGTTCGAACCCATTTATACCGAGGCCGATGCGTTGGCTGCCTATGATCAGGCACATCCGGTGGACATGGAGCATTGGTTCGAGGCCGCACCCGGCATTCGCGCGCGTTTGTGGAATGCAGGGCATATCCTTGGCTCCACTTCGGTCGAGGTCGATGCCAATGGGGTGCATCTGCTGTTTTCCGGCGATCTGGGACCGGAACACAAGGCCTTCCACCCCGATCCAGATGCGCCGACCGGTTTTGACCATGTCGTGTGCGAAAGCACGTATGGCGATCGTATCCGCGATGACATCACCATCGACGAACGTCGCCAATTATTGTTCGCCGAAATTCAGGCAGCGCTGACACGCGGCGGCAATCTGGTGATCCCGGTGTTTGCGCTGGAACGGACACAGGAATTGTTGCTCGATATTGCGCGGTTGATCGAAACGAAGAGCCTGCCCAATCCCCGCGTCTTTATCGATTCACCCTTGGCCAGCCGGGCGACCGATGTCTTTGCGTCCCATGCGGATGAGTTGGAGGATGTCGAGGGCGGGGATTTATTCCGCATTCCGGCCTTTCATTTCGTCGCCAGCGTCAATGAATCCATGGCGCTCAACAATGTGACGGGCGCGATCATTATGGCCGCATCCGGCATGTGCGAGGCTGGGCGCATCCGCCATCATCTGCTGCATAATCTCGGCAATCGCCATTCGACCATCTTGTTCGTCGGCTTTCAGGCGGCAGGAACCTTGGGACGGACCTTGCTGGACGGGGCGGAGCGCGTGCGAATTTCCGGGCGCGATGTCGCGGTGCGGGCGCAAATCCGACGGATCGACAGCTATTCCGCCCATGCCGATCAAGACGATCTGCGGGCATGGGTGAAGGCGCGCGAACCGATTGCGGGCAGTCTGTTCCTTTCTCATGGCGAGGCGGGGAGTATCGAAGCCTTGCGGCGGTTGATGCAGGCGGATGGGGTCGCCCAATCCGTTGTCGCGCCCCAGATTGGCGAGCGTTATGCCTTGCCGCAAGGGGGCGCGGCCAAGCGCCTCACCACTGGCCGCATTGATCTGCACCCACAGGTCGCGCGCGATTGGCAGAATGATTATGCCGAATTTACGACCGGCCTGAAGCAGGAATTGCGAGCCATCCATAATGCAGCAGATCGGCGCGAGGCCATCAACCGGATGCGGGAAGTGCTGCATGCCTATCAAGACCATCGCCGCCGCCATAAGCATTGAACATTTAGGGTCCTGACCCTGGGGGTCAGTCCAATTCGCGGAATAGCAGGCAGCGGCGATATTCGACCAGCTTGAGATGGGGCACCCTGCGCGCGGCGGCGCGGGTGCGTTCGCCGAATCTGCCCGCGATGATGATCGTGCGGCACGGCATGCCGGATAATTGTGTAATGTCCGCCGTATAGCCGAGCGCCTGTTCCAGCGCATCGGCAGGACATAGCCCGGTCTTTAATTCGATCACCAATTGCACGCCCTGTGCATCGCAGGCGAGAATATCGATCCGGCCGGTGGGGACGACGCGTTCCTGCCCGCTATCAATCGCGACAAGCCCCGGTTCCAACAGATCGAGATCGCGGCGAACGGCGGCTTGCAACCGGTGCTCTTGCCGGATCAGGCCGGTGTCTTGATATTCTTTTGGGCTGGGCGGAGCGGCAATCGGTCGCGCGGCATCGGGATTCGCATCGTCGATCAGGAATTTGAGATAGCAATTGAGTGCAGCACGGAATTGCGTCGCCATCGGCGTATTGGCGAACAGGCCGGCACGTAGTTTGCGCGCCCACATGATGATCTGGATGAAGCCCAGTTCGCCGATTTTTTCATCCAGCCCCAGCCATTGGCGATCCAATTGCCGCAGCAGTGCCGCATATTGAAAGGCTTGTTCACTTGTGCCGACATGGTTCAAAAAATGGTCGCGAAACTCCTCCGCACGCCAACTCATCGATATCCTTATCTTGCCTTTAGCTCAAAGGGCGAAAACTCAGTGCCTTCATCATAGACATCGACCGATTCTGCCCGTTTCAGGTGATTGACGACAAAATAGGTCACGGGGGTTAACAATGCCTCCCATGCGGTCTTGAAGATGAATTGCGCAATGACGACCTGCCATAATTTATCGAGCGGCCAACCCGCCAACCCGTAAAAGGCAAGGGGGTAGAAGATCAGGCTGTCCAGCCCTTGGCCGATGACGGTCGAACCAATCGTCCGCATCCACAAAAAGCGCCCCTTGGTGAGGAGCTTCATCTTGGCCAGCACGAAGCTGTTGGCAAATTCGCCGACCCAGAAGGCGCTCATCGAGGCAAGGACGATACGCCAGCTATTGCCGAACACGGCCTCATAAGCCGCCTGATCCGGCCAGTCATGGGCGGGCGGCAGGGAGACGACGACCCATGACATGAACGCCATGAAGATCAGCGCCGCAAACCCCGCCCAGATCACGCGCCGCGCCCGGGCATAGCCATAGACCTCGGTCAGCACATCGCCGATGATATAGCTTAAAGGAAAGAACATCACGCCCGCGCCAAAGGCCCAATTGCCAATGATCGGCAGATCAACCTCGGATCGCTTTGCCGCGCCAATGATGTTGGCGAGCAACAAAATCGCGACAAATGCGGCCATGACAAAGTCATAATAACGCATTTGCTGTTGGGCGATCTGATTGCCGGTGACATGTTTGGGCGGGCCGGCGGGCGCGGATGTATCTGGGTGCGTCATAGCGCGAAACCTATAGCGATTTCATATCTTAGCAAACAGCCATTGCCAGCGCCGATGATTTTGTGCAGTGACGGCCCCAAGGTGGCGACACCGATCCGGGCGGTTCAGCCGTGTCGGAAGACAAATGGCAGACCCCGTAGCTCAACTGGATAGAGCANNGTTGCGTGTTCGAGTCACGCCGGGGTCACCAATTTAGAGCGCGTCACCAATTTAAAGCGCGTCACCAATTGCGGCGGGGTGGAGGGTTTAGCCCAACACCCCGGCAACCGCACCAGCCGCCTTGAACCGACCGATGATGTCATCGACCTGTTCGCTGCTATGTTCGGCACAAAGCGAGCAACGCAGCAATGTCATGCCCGCAGGCGTCGCAGGCGGACGGGCGAGGTTGACGTAAACGCCATGATCAAGCAGCGCCTCCCACATGGCCGCGCCGCGTTCCAGATCGGGCATGATGACCGAGATGATCGCCGATTGCGGCGTTTCGGTGCCGAGCTGGAAGCCGAGGTCCTTCAGACCCTTGTGCAGCTTGCGGCTGTTTTCCCATAGATGCGCGCGCTTGTCGCCCGCGTGCATCAGCTTGCGGATCGAGGTGGCGGCGGTCGCGACCACCGACGGCGGCAGCGATGCGGTGAATACATAAGGACGGCACACAAGGCGCAGCACTTCGAACTTCGGATGGTTGGAAACGCAGAAGCCGCCGACCGTGCCGACGGATTTGCTGAATGTCCCGATCACGAAATCGACCTGATCGAGTACGCCCTGATCTTCGGCCACGCCGCGACCCTTTGGCCCGATGAAGCCCATGGAATGCGCCTCATCGACCAGCACCATCGCACCATGCGCCTTGGCGATGGTGATCATTTCCTTCAACGGGGCGATATCGCCCAGCATCGAATACACGCCTTCCAAGACGACGAGCTTGCCCGCCTCGGGTGGCAGACGCTTCAGGCGCTTTTCCAGCGCGTCGACGTCATTATGGCGGAATGGCACGATCTGGGCATTGCCCAAGGCGCAGCCATCATAGATCGACGCATGGCTGTCGATGTCGAGGATGATATAATCCTCTTTGCTCGCCATCGTCGAAATAATGCCGAGATTGGCCTGATAGCCGGTCGAGAACACCATGGCATGATCCATGCCATAGAATTCCTTCAATGCCTCTTCGCAGTCGCGATGCGGGCTATAGGTGCCGTTCAATACGCGGCTGCCGGTGGTCCCGGCACCAAATTCGTCCAGTGCCTTTTTGCCAGCGGCCAGCACGTCCGGATCGAAGGTCATACCCATATAATTATAGGTGCCGAGCAGGATGGTTTCCTTACCGTTGCACAAGGCGACGGTCGGGGAAATCACCTTTTCCATGACCAGGGAGAACGGGTCCTTGATACCGGTCGAGAGCAAATCCTCGCGCTGTTTGATCAAGGGATCGAACTTGGAAAACAGGTCGGTCATACGCGGATCAATTGTCCTGAACAGAGATCACAGTATCGACCAGCTGGCCGACATTTTCGATTTCAGCCTGCATGTTCATCGTGATGATGATGTCGAATTCGTCCTCAATCGAGGCGACGAAGTCCATCACGGTCAGGCTGTCCCATTCCAGATCGCCGGCAAACGTGGTCGCTTCGGTAACTGCGACGCCCTTTTTGTTAAAGGGTTCAATCAGTTCGGCGATTTTTTCGGCAGTTGCGGCGCGATCCATGTGTTTCTTCTCCAACGGGCATCTTTCGGGCGTTTAGCCCCTGCCAGACGATTAAGGCGGAAAAGCGGCGATTGCCCCTGCTTGTCAAGCGCGGCAGGTGTATGCCATCCCCGATTAACTGAAGATTATGGGCAAAACCCGAAGGGAATACCATGCCAGAAATGAGGGGGCAGCCCGCCAGCTTTTCCAACCAGGCCATCCATCTTGTCCGCACCACCCAGCAAATCAACGTCACGCTAAGCCAGATGGCCGATACCAAGGCATCGATTTTGATGGGCGCGACGTTTGTGGTGTTCACGATTGCCGTGGGGCAGGCCCGAAACGGCGCGATGCCTTGGTCGCTGGGCGTTTTGGCCAGCTTTGCCTTCATATCGGCGTTGTGCGCGGTGTTCGCCGTTTTGCCTTCGGTCAGCGGGCCTAATACGGCCAAGGTTGGTGAAGGCGCGCCGAACAAGCTGTTCTTCGGCTATTTCACGCACATGGACGAGGCCGCGTGGACAGACGAGGTGCTGGCCGAACTGCATTCGGACGAGACCGTCTTCCGCATGATGCTCCACGATGTCTATCAGAACGG